>JAFNFZ010000304.1 GCA_017885485.1 Chloroflexota bacterium | reverse complement strand
GACCACGCGCAGCGGTGTTGGCCCGGCGTATGCAGATAAGGTGGCCCGGCGGGGCATCAGAGCGGGAGACCTGCTCGACAGGGAGGGTTTGCAGCACAGGATCGGTCTTGTGCTGAAACACAAGAACCTGATCTTGACCAGGGTATATGGAGCCTCGCCACTGTCTGTGGAGGAAGTCTACGACCAGCTCTGCCAGCATGCGGATCGCCTCGCCCCCTTCATCCGTGAAACCGAACCACTGGTCAGGCAGGCCGTAGAATCAAGGGAGCCAATTGTATTGGAGGGGGCTCAGGGCACCCTGCTGGACATCGATTTTGGCACTTATCCTTATGTCACCTCATCATCTGTGATCGCTGCGGGGGCTTTTGCAGGAGCAGGTCTTCACCCGATGAAGATTGACCACATCCTGGGCGCAATGAAGGCATACACCACCAGAGTAGGAGCAGGGCCAATGCCCACAGAACTGAAGGATCAGACCGGGGAGCGCATCCGCCAGGTGGCTCAGGAATACGGTGCCACAACCGGCCGGCCCCGGCGCTGCGGCTGGTTCGATGCGGTGGCCACACGTCACAGTGCGGTGTTCAGCGGCTTCAGCGGGGTGGCTCTTACCCGCCTGGATGTTCTGGATACCTTCGATTCCATCAAGATATGCACCGGGTATGAAGTCGAAGGCAGAATCACTGATCAATTCCCCAGCAGTTCATTGTTACTGGAGAAATGCCGGCCCGTTTATGAGGAGTTGCCAGGCTGGCAGTCTCCGACGACCCATGCACGCCGATTCCAGGACTTGCCGTCGTTGGCCCAGTCATATGTGAAGAGGCTGGAGCAACTGGTGGGTTGTCCTGTTGACATCATATCGGTTGGCCCTCGCCGGGAAGCTACAATCGTGATCAGACCTCTCCTGTAGCCGNNGTCGATGGGGCAAGCACACACTGCGGATCAAGAACGGGAGGACCCTTTGCTCTGTTCGGACAGGGAAGCGATCTGCGGAGCATAGATCGTGAAGAAGAGGTATGGTCGTGGGAAAGTGGCTATAATATTGTCGGCCTGAAGGTAGACAGCAGATGGAGCGAGTAATCTCGGGAAAGCCAAGGGAAGAGGATGCAGTATTCGATACCAGTCTTCGTCCCAGGCGCCTGGAGGATTACATAGGCCAGGATAAGGTCAAGGACAATATCAAGATAGCCATCGCGGCTGCCCAGGCGAGAAGCGAACCGCTGGACCACATCCTGATCTACGGGCCGCCGGGATTAGGGAAAACCACACTGGCCCACATCATTGCTGCTGAGAAAAGCGCCAGTATCAGAATCACCTCTGGCCCGGCGGTGGAGCGCCCGGGAGACCTGGCCGCCATCATAACCAATCTTCAAGAAGGCGACATCCTGTTCATTGATGAGATCCATCGCCTTTCCAGAGTGGTCGAGGAGGTGCTCTACCCGGCGATGGAGGACTTCGCTCTGGACATAGTCATTGGCAAAGGGCCCGGGGCGAAGAACCTGCGCCTGCACCTGCCCCGCTTCACGCTTATCGGAGCTACCACCCGCTACGCCATGCTTACCCCCCCTCTCAGAGACAGATTTGGAGCCATATACAGACTGGACTTCTATGACCGGAAGGCTATGGAGACAATAGTCGGGCGCTCTGCCCGCATACTCAAGGTGGAGACAGATCGAGGTGGCATAGGCGAGATAGCCTGCCGTGCCCGGGGAACGCCCCGGGTGGCCAACAGGCTCCTCAAGCGGGTGCGGGACTATGCTCAGGTAATGGCGGCGGGCGTGATAACCAGGGATGTATCCATTGAGGCGCTGGCCAAACTTGAGGTGGACCAGATCGGCCTGGACGAAGTAGACCACAAAGTGCTGCGGACTATCATGGAGAAGTTCGATGGTGGGCCTGTGGGGCTGGAGACAATAGCAGCCTCTATCAGCGAGGAAGCGGACACCATCATGGATGTCTACGAACCTTATCTCCTGCAGCTCGGCTTTCTGGAGCGAACACCAAGGGGGCGGGTGGCCACACGCCTTGCCTATGAACACCTGGGCTTGCCGTGGAACAAGAACAGGCAGCCACCACAGGGGCACCTGCTGTAGCGACTATGGCCTCTCTACTTCTTCACACCTGCTGTGCGCCCTGCGCTACCGGCTGCATTGAGCACTGGCGTCAGGCGGGTACTGAGACCAGCCTTTTCTGGCACAACCCCAATATCCATCCGTTTGCGGAGCATCAGCGACGCCTGCAGACCCTGGAGGACTATGTTAAGACGGCGGGTCTTCCCCTGATCGTCGCCGAGGGATATGACGTCGTTGACTATTTCAGGGCTGTGGTGGGGCATGAGAGAGAACGCTGTGGTTATTGCTTTCGCCTCCGTCTTTCCATGACCGCCGCAGTAGCGAAGTTGAGGGGATTTGAAGCTTTTGCCACCACGCTGCTGATCAGTCCGTACCAGAACCAGGAACTGCTGAAGCAGATAGGTGACGAAGTCGCCCAGAAACAGGGAATCAGGTTCGCTTTCGAGGANNGAAGCAGCCGCAAGGCGAGCGGCACCGCATTCAGAATAGAGGAATAACGATCGGCCCCAGGGATGTCATCTCAGCCGGGCCATCCCAGCCTGCCAAAAGCGCCCATCATGCTCAGCCCCACCAATATCATCACCACCGCGAAAACGGCTCGGAGTATTCCAGCACGGAGCCGGTGTGCCAGCCAGGCGCCGGCCTGGGTCATGACAATGCTGGTTGATGCCAGGCAAATCCATGCTGGCAGGTGGAAATAGCCCAGAGTCTGGTCGGGCAACCCGGGGGCATCCAGGCCATTCACGATGTAACCCAGGGCTCCTGCTCCGCTGGTGAACAGCATCACCGCCGTTGATGTGCCCACAGCCCGATGCATCCCGAATTTGAGTACGGTGACCATCAGGGGAACCATCAGAATCCCTCCCCCAACCCCGAGGAGACCGATGAACACCCCCAGAGGAAAACCCCAGGCGGCCCACACAAGAGGATTGTCATCCGGCTCTGCCACAATCTCCGAAGGCTTCCAGACGATCATTCTGATGGCGCCAAGCATAGCCGCTGCTCCGAAAATGATCTTCGCTGTGTCCCCACTGAGCACCTGTGAGGTCAGTGTGGCCCCCAGCGCTGCCCCCACCGCACCGACGCATCCAAGCACGATTGCGGCTTTCCACCAGACGGCTCCCCTCCGGTGGTGAGCGAATGAGCTGAAAACGGCAGTGGGGAGCACGACCAGAAGACTGGTGCCGAAGGCCAGCTTCACTGCTGCATCTGACGGGATGTCCATGCCGTTGAAAACCACCACCATCACGGGAACCATGATGAAGGCGCCGCCCACGCCCAGAAGGCCCTGCGACAGGCCGACTATGACGCCGGTCATTGCCAGGACAACAATAGAGGCAAGTTCCATGAGTTCCTCAGAGGGCTGCTTGACGGTTGATCCCGAACAAGAGTGTCAGCAAGGAGCACTCGCGCCCACGGTCACTGCTTCTTCCGGCCGACTGCGGACACAACTGCCTTCTCGATTGCGGCTGCGGTCAAGCCATGGCGTTCCAGCAACTGCTCGGGCGTGCCCGATTTGGCGAAGACATCTTTGATAGCCACGAAACTCAGTGGGACGGCCTGGTTCTGGCCAGCAACCTGGGCTACTCTGCTCCCCAACCCGCCATGCTCCAGGTGTTCCTCGGCGGTGACAATTGCCCCGGTCTCTCTGGCGGCTTGAACGATAGCATCGGTGTCCAGGGGCTTCACGGTAGACATATTCAGCACCCGGCAATCTATGCCCTCTTGGGCGAGACTCCCTGCTGCTTCCAGTGCCCGGGACACCATGGTGCCGATGGCTATGATAGTAGCATCGAAACCCTGCCTGAGCGTCACCGCTCTGCCGATGACGAACCGATAGGGGCGGCTCAGCACCTCGGGGACTTTGGGACGACCCAGGCGCACGTAGAAGGGTCCGGGTGTGTCGGCAACGGCTCTGATTACCTCGCCAGTCTCCACGCCGTCTGCCGGGACGATGACGGTGAATCCGGGCAGAGCGCAGGCGAGGGCCAGGTCCTCAATGGCGTGATGGGATGCCCCGTCCTCCCCCACGGTGATACCTCCGTGGGTGGCCACCACTTTGACATTGAGATGAGGTTGAGCCACACACACGCGGAGCTGGTCATAGCAGCGGGCAGTGGCAAACACGGCGAAGGTGCTGGCGAAGGCGATCTTCCCTGATGCCGCCAGGCCGGCGGCGATGCCGATCATATTCTGCTCCGCAATGCCACAATCGAAGAAACGCTGCGGGAACTCCCTGGCGAAAAGATGAGTCATCGTTGACTTTGAAAGGTCGGCGTCGAGGACGACGATATCGGGGTTTTCCTTCCCCAATGCCAGGAGGGTCTTGCCGTAGGCTTCTCTGGTAGAGGAGAGTTCCGCCACTTCTGTCCTTACGTCAACTCCTGCAGTGCTCTGTCCGCTTCCTCAGGGGTTGGGGCCTTGCCGTGGAAATCCACCTTGTTCTCCATGAAACTGACTCCCTTGCCCTTGACGGTGTGGGCGATGATAGCCGTGGGTTGCCCCTTCACCTGCCTGGCCTCCTCAAAGGCAGCCAGGACCTGCGGAAAGTCGTGACCGTCCACTTCAACGACGTGCCAGCCGAAGGCGCGCCACTTGTCGGCCAGAGGTTCCAGGTTCATCACCTCTCGATTCCAGCCATCAAGCTGCAGCTTGTTGTGATCAATGGTGGCCACCAGGTTGTCCACTTTGAAATGGGCGGCAGACATGGCCGCCTCCCATACCTGCCCCTCATCGCATTCCCCATCCCCGAGAAGGACGTAGACCCGATAGTCGAGGGAATTGAGGCGGGCAGTCAGGGCTACGCCAATGCCATAGGACAGACCCTGGCCCAGGGAGCCGCAGGTCATCTCCACGCCCGGCGTGCACCTCCTGTCGGGATGTCCCTGGAGCCTGCTGTCGAGCTTTCTCAGAGTGCAAAGCTCGGCCACAGGCAGGTATCCCGTCTCGGCCAGAGCGGCATAGAGCAGGGGTGCGGCATGAGCCTTGCTCATGATGAAGCGGTCGCGCCCCGCCCACTCAGGGTCTGAGGGGCGATGACGGAGGATACGGAAGAAAAGGGCGGTGACGATCTCTACTGCTGAGAGGGAGCCACCGGGGTGTCCGCTGCCGGCGGCAGCCGTCATGCTGATGATGTGACGGCGGAGGGTCCTGGCGATACTCTCAAGGTTCTGAGCTGAGGCCTGGCCTCTCTCCACAGGACGACGCGCCTCAGCCGAAGCGGTGGCCTCAGAGGCAGCGCGATGACTTGCTGAAGTTCTCTGTTGATCGGACGTCGTCAGAAGCACCTCGCGGCGCAATTATACTTCAATCGCCAATTCAGGGGCAATCACAGCAGCAGTCGTCTTCTGGCAGCCTGCCGTTGTGCCTTTCTCAAGCGTGGCAAAGTGATAGAATTAGGACTGCCAAGGCAGGGAAACAGCATGAATCTGACTGTGCGCTCTATGGCTCAGGATGATGTTCCTCACGTAAGCCAGATCGATAGAGAGGCCTTTCCTACCGATTGGCCGCCCCCGTCTTTCAGAAAAGAACTCAACAGNNCCTGATATCCAGATTAGGGCAACTGCTAGGCAGAGATCCCTCCTCTGAAGACGCAGGCGTTGTCCAGGATGGGAAGAGAATCGTGGGCTATGCCTCGCTCTGGCTGATGGTGGATGAAGCTCACCTGACTTCGATTGCAGTCAGGCAGGTGCACCGCCGTCAGGGCATTGGTGAACTGCTGCTCATCGGCATTATGAAACTGTCCCTGCAGATGAAGGCCCGGGTGGTGACGCTGGAGACAAGGGTCTCCAATGTGGGAGCACAGACCCTGTATGAGAAGTACGGCTTCAACAGAGTAGGGATGCGCCGTCGTTACTATTCGGACAACGGCGAGGATGCCGTCATCATGACCACAGACAACATAACCTCGCCCTCTTTTCAGGTTCGCTTTGGGGAACTGGAGCGCAGGTACGTCGAGGAACATGGCGAGCCGGGGTGGCAACTGGCGCGACCCTCAAACAAGTAGCCCCCAAATCCGTGGATTCTTCAGCCGTACTCGTATGACACCCCGAAGTGGCCTCTGGGGTAGGACCACTCTATGGCCTCCGGGCCACATGAGATGTGGCAGCTCCCGCATTCAAGACAGCCTTCGTGGCTGAAGCTGATCTTGCCCTCCCGCTCCTTGAAGCATTCCGCCGGACAAACGTAGAGACAGCTTCGGGCTTCGCACTGGAGGCAGACATCCTGCTTCAGGCGAATGTGAGCCTCTGTGTCAACCTCATACTTATTGAGCGCCAGCCGTTGCTCCATGGTCATGGTGCTCATACCGACCTCCTGGCCGCCAGGGCATCCTTGAGCAATGTCCAGATGGAGACCCTGCCCTTCATCTCTTCCCTGGCCAGTTGCCACACCGTCTTCTTGGGATCGCCGTCCACCCTGAAGACCTTCTCGGCCAGGCTGCAGGCCAGCTCGGGATAGACACTGTAAAGGCGCTGATTCTCCAGAAGCTCCGCGGATCGCTGGAATCTCTTCAGGTCCTGGAGGACGAAGCTTTCAGATAAGAGCTCAGCGTAGTGAGACAGCGTTTCCTGGCTGTAGTCACCCTTCTCCCTGGCCCTCCGAACTGTCTCTGCTGCCGCCATCCCCGAAGCCAGGGCGAAGTTCGACCCTTCCAGCGATCTGCCCGTGGCCAGCACCAGGGCGGCGGCGTCGCCAGTCAGCAGCAGACCGTCGGTATACAGTCGGGGCACCATTCCCAGGCCACCGGCAGGCACCAGATGTGCAGAGTACTCCACGGTGCTGCCGTCCTTGATCAACTCTTTCACCGTGGGGTGGGCCTTGAAGCCCTCCAGAAGCTCGACGCTTTTGAGATTGTTCTCAATGAGGGCCTTCAACTGTACCACTACACCGAGAGACAGGCTTTCCCTGTTGGTATAGAGGAAACCGCCACCGTGTACCCCTCTGGTGCAGAAACCGAGGAAGTGAATGGCGGCACCGCCGTCGCCGGAGACATTGAACCGCTGCTCTATGAGCTCCCGAGGCATGCGGATGATTTCCTTGACTCCCTGGTTGACGTTCTCAGGGGAGAGCCTGGCGCTGAGGCCGGCTTTCTTGGCCAGAGCAGAGTTGACGCCATCAGCCGCGATGACTACCCCGGCGGGGATCTTGTCTCCGCCGGCCACTATGCCCACCACCCTCTTGCCATCCCAGAGCAGATCGTCAACCCGGACTCCGGTGATGACCACTCCGCCAGCCTGCTCCACCTTGTCGGCGAACCAGCGGTCGAATCTGGCCCGCAGGACCGTGTAGCCGTCCTGAAGAGATTCATCCAGCCCCGTGGAGTTGAAGTCAATGGACAGCGAGGTCTTCTCCGAGAGGAGGGTGATCACATGGCGGGTGACATGCCTTTCGACCGGCGCTTCTTTCCAGAAATCGGGGATGAGGTTGTTGAGGACGGGGCCGTAGAGGACACCGCCGGTCATGTTCTTCACCCCGGCGAACTTGCCCCTCTCCACCAGAAGGACATCCAGGCCTGCCCTGGCCAGGGAATAGGCCGCGGCACAACCCGCGGGGCCAGCGCCGACCACGATGGCATCAAACGATTCCTTCATGGCTGCCGTAAGTATAGTGGCCGATTGTGCCTGTTGCAAGGGTGCCTAACTGAGGGGCGCCAGTACTTGCGGGCAGCAAGACAAAGCCTCTACAATTACCCCACAACAATCGGGATTGAGAGAATCATCCATGAACTTGGCCGTCCAGCTAGCACCCCACCACCCCCGCGGGCTGCTTCTGANNAACATCGCCGGCGAATCGGTCGAGGAGTACGCCGTGGTGGCTTCCAGGTTGAGTGGTGTGGCGGGAATCGGCGCCGTTGAGGTGAATGTGGGCTGCCCGAATGTGAAGGCCGGGGGCATGGAGTTCGGCAGGGACCCCAGAAGCGCAGCCGCCGTGACCAGGGCGGTGAAAGCGGCCACCTCGTTACCTGTAATAGTCAAACTGACCCCGAATGTGACCGATATCGTCGAGATTGCGATGGCCGTGAGCCAGGCGGGTGCCGATGCCGTCTGCCTGGTCAATACGTTGAGGGGGATGGCCATAGACATCGCTACGCGCCGGCCCTCCCTGGGGAACATCCACGGCGGGCTGTCGGGGCCGGCCATAAAACCAGTGGCGCTGTCGATGGTCTACCAGGTGGCACGGCAGGTGAGGATCCCCATCGTCGGCTGCGGGGGGATCAGCTCGGCTGAGGATGCCCTGGAGTTCATCATCGCGGGCGCCAGCGCCGTTGAGGTGGGCACGTTCCAGTTCGTCAACCCCCGTGCCCTGATCGATGTCCTGGAAGGTATCGAGCGATTCATGGATAGAGAGGGCGTGAGCGAGCTGTCCGAGGTCATTGGCGCAGCCCAGCGCTAGCG
>JAFNFZ010000303.1 GCA_017885485.1 Chloroflexota bacterium | reverse complement strand
TCCTTGGCCAGCCTGTCCGCCTGAGGCTTGTTATCAGCCGTCACTCTGTTTACCACGACCAGGATTTGTCCAAACTCAATGCGCAGCTCTTTGGCCAGCTCGACGATTCTTCTGGCACTCTGCATCGCGTTCTTCGTTGGGTCAGCGACAATGATCATGATGTCAACGTCCCTCGTGGTGCGGCGACTGAGATGCTCCAACCCCGCGTGACAATCGATGACGGTGAAGTCGTGCCCTCTTCCTCTGGCATCCAGTACCTGACGTATCACATGGTTGATGGCGCAGTAGCAGCCTTCGCCCTCTGAACGCCCCATTACCAGTACGTCGAATTTGGGGAATTCCTCGATAGCTTCGTGAAGCGCCAGCTCGAGATGCTCTTGTTTAGCGCTTGCCACCTTGCTGCGTGCCGGAGCATTGAGAATAGCTTCACGGCTTTCTCCCACATTCTTGGTTACCGCCACCCCCAGCGCCTGAGGGAGGTTGGTGTCGGGATCGGCATCTATTGCCAGCACGCTGCCGTGTTCGGACAGCTTCTTCACCAGCATGCTTGACAGGAATGTCTTTCCCACTCCACCTTTGCCTGAGATGGCGATAGCGATGTTTCTGCTCATCGCTTCCTGTTCTCCATCACACTTCCAACCAGTTCATTGATCAGGCCCAAAGGATCGTCGTAGAATTTGGATTCAGGTGATGGCTTGATCCTGCTGCCCAGGGATGAGGGGGCCATCTCCCGGATATCGTCCAGGGTTGGCTCCGGTCGGTTGTCCAGCCTTGCCAGAGCTTGCACCTTCTCGTAGAGCGACAGAGTTGCTCTCACGCTGGCGGCTTGATCCATTTCTTTTTCCCAGGGTTCCTCACGCGTAGCTCTCACCAGGGCAACTACGGTATTGATGATTTCATCTGATACCTCGATGCCGTCCATCCTCAGCCCGTGTCTCAGAAGTATGTCCCTCTCCATTTCTGGAGACTCGGGATAACCCATTTTAGCCACGTCGAATCTATCCAGAAGCACATCGGAAAGCTCTTCAACCCCGGCTCGTTCTCGGGGGTTCATGGTGGCGATCATCACAAAATCGGCCGGATAGTCCACGTCATAGGGCCCTATGGTGGCGATTCCCTCCTCAAGAACCTGTAGCAGAGCGTTCTGCAGTTTCTCGGTGACCCTGTTGAGTTCGTCGAAGAAGACTATTCCCCGATTGCCTTTGAGCAACTTGCCTGGCACGAATGCCCGGTGGTCCTGCGGGCCGTACTTGAAAGCCTGGGTCGGATCGACATCCCCCAGAAGGTCCTCTGCTGTGAGGTCGGGCGAACCCTGAAGTCTTATGAATCTCTTCTCACCTGAGATGGTAACGCCGTGCAATGCCTCGCCGGACGCGGCCTTTGCCCTGCATTGCGGGCAGACGGGTTGTTCCGGGTGGCAGTGGTATGGGCAATGCTTCACCACCTTGATCGGCGGCAGGGCCGCGGCCATATGTTTGGCCAGGGTGGTCTTGCCCACGCCGGGTGGTCCCTCGATCAGGACGTGATGGCTTGCCAGCAGCGAGGCCAGTATTCTCCTCTTGGCTTCCTCTTGCCCCACAATGACCGAAAGCATGTCATTGCCATCGGCCACGAACTTCAGGATCGTTTCCCGCAGTCCCTCAATCATCGTTCCTCCTGTCAAGATGAGTATACAATACAATCGTGGCTCGAACCAAGACGCTCACCTCTGCGATTACCCCATTTTGACCATTCTGAATGGTCGTTGCTATAATGGCCCTGCCGCACGAGCTTGAAACGAAGTGCGATTTGGTTAACATAATGTTGACGGTAGAAGACATAAACAAGACCCTTGCCGAGAAGGGACTATACATAAAGCTGCCGCTTCCCACCCACTTCCTGGTCAGGAACATGAGGATCCTGGAAAAAAGAAAGATTCCCGGCGGAGTGGGAGTGCTGCTCAGCGTGGATTTCGTGAATGACAAGGGCGAGAACGTCTCTGATCTGTTCCATTGCGAGGGCCAGGTTGAGGCAGACAGGAAAGAGAGACCTGAAGCCCCTCCCCCACTCCTTTCGGATCTGCTACCCTTGCGTACGGTAGAAGGCTTTGAGAACGATGAGGAGGCCAAGGCCTATCTGGGTGAAGCCTTCGGTCATCTTCTACAAGGCAAAGGCTACCACACTGCTGCAAGCGCGGATGTCGATCTGTACCTTGAGTGGCAGGGAAAGGGCTTTTTTGTCAACGTGGCGCTAAGGTGCGATGATCTTGCCTTTCAAAAGGCACAGGAGTTGGCGAGGCTAAGGCAGAAGCACGGGGTTGATCACGAATATGGCCTGCTTATCCCCGCTTTCCAGCAGGCCCTGGGCGTTTCTCTCCTCAATCAGGAGCGCTGGATATTGAGGAACCAGGAGTTCCTGGCTGTAAACCGCATTGGCGTATACGCAGTCGACAACTGGAACCCAAACCTGATCTATGCTTTCAGTGTCCATCCTGCTCCGAGAGAACTCAAGAAGTACTTCATGACCACAGGCCCGAAGTGGTCTCTGGTACGCAGTCGATACGTTCTACGGAGAGACAAGAAGGGGAAGGCCAGTGAGCCGGGATTTGCAGAGGATACGGCCGAGAGATGAAAACGCCCAGGAGAGTTCTCTGTCTTGCGCTGGCGTCTGCTGAAGCGCGCAAAACACGGACCTTCATGATTAGCCTGGAAGAAGCCGTTCGAGTCTGTGTTGGATGGCTTGACGGCAGGTAGAACCGAGCGATGAAGGTATTGCTTCAGCGGGTCGTTCAAGCTTCAGTGGAGGTTGGGGGTGACGAAGTAGCCCGGATAGATGGGGGGGTGGTATGTTTGGTGGGAGTAGCTCAAGGCGATACTGAAGACGATGTACGTCACTTGGTCGAGAAGACACTGAACCTTCGGATCTTTGCTGACGAGGCGGGCAAGTTCAACCTGTCACTCCTTGACGTTAAGGGGCAAATCCTGGCAGTGAGTCAGTTCACGCTGCTAGCCGATACCCGCAAGGGCCGCCGTCCCAGCTTCACTCAAGCAGCGCCGCCGGTTCATGCTGAAGCCTTGTTCAATAGGTTTGTGGAACTGGCAAGGGGCAGAGGCGTGATTGTGGGGACAGGACGCTTTCAACAGCATATGCTTGTGCGCATATGCAATGATGGCCCAGTCACGGTTCTTCTGGATAGCAGAAGTCAGCAGGCCATTGGGGAATAGCGCATCATAGCTGGCTCTCTTCAAGTTGCTCCTGAAGTAACAGCAGAGGTTGGTCGTCAGTGTGGCCTTCTGTCCCTTCAGGCTTGTC
>JAFNFZ010000302.1 GCA_017885485.1 Chloroflexota bacterium | reverse complement strand
CTTGCCGATGACAGACGTCATCATTTCACCTCCCTTGCTCACTGGCGAATGGCAATTCAGTTTCGTGGCAGTCAACAAGCATGAGATTGCTCGTATTGAAGAATGGTCGGGAGTACCCCAGATATCCGCTCCGGTTGCGCCCACGGTGCGCCATCGAAAACAGAGGGCGGTCAAGCAGCCCAAGCGGGGGGTCTGGACTGACACCAAGAGCCCCAGTTCTCCAGTTACCAAGTCGGAACCTGATAATCCTCGAGATAGCTAGGGGTCTCAGACGGAGACCAACTGAACAACGGCAGGAGAATTGCCAATTAGCCTCTTATGGGATGGGCAGAGATGTCCACCCTTCTTGGTTCCCTCCCCTGGCCCTCCAGGAGACTCAATATGCCAGCACATCATGCTGGTTTGTAAGATACATGATCGCTCCAATGACAACGGCGATCACTAGCACGGGTATGATGACAAATGACGTCATGGCTCCCTTCAGGAGACCATTTGCGCTGTTTCCAGACCTCTTAGTATTCCAAGATCCCTGGTTGTTGATGGTTAACAGAGCATAGACGAATGTGGGAAGTATAACGAAGGAAGAAAAGAACGCGTATAGTGGCAGTATCAAGATGTCCCTTCTGTTCTCTATCAAGTGTGGCGACGTCTTGATGAACTGGGCAAAGAAGAACCCTATGATCCACAATGGTATCCCTATGGCCAGCGGCAGGACAGCGACCTCTACCGGGTAGGTATGAGTGGTGCTGCTGTATATCCACCAACCTACTACTGCACACCACAGATATGGCAGAACCAAGAACCCGAACAAGTGTATCTTGAGCAGTGGATTCTTGTCTGGTATCCAATTCATCGCCAAGGTCTTGAAGCTGTATCTCTGGTTGCTTCTGTACCACCTGAGCTGCTGTTGAATGAAGCCTGTCAAGGTGTCAGGGCAGTCAGTCAGAGCTGGCTCCGCAGTCGGTTGGTACACTACATCGTATCCCTCCTTCAGCACCATGGAGGTCAGGAACCTGTCATCACCAATGATGCAGGGCTTACCCAGGAACTTCTCGTTCAGAAATTCATCAAGATGCTTCTCTATCGGTTCCCTTCTGAAGAAGGCAGTCTCACCAGTAGTGCAAAGCAGCACTCTCTTACTGGATAGACAAGAGTAGGTAATCTTGTATCTCAAGTCATACATGATGTCGGCGAATCTTCGGATCAGGTTTCTTTCCCCATCATATATCCTCTGTTTGAAAGCAACTCCACCAACCTTCGGGTCGGAGAAGGCAACATAGGCCTGTTCCAGCATATTGCTGGGGTAGATGGTATCGCCGGAAAGCATGGCTACTATCGTCCCGCTGGTCTCCCTGAACGCCCCCGCGTAGGCTGCTCTCTTGTTGCCCACGGGATCAACGTATATGTGCAGCCCTCTGGACAGAACGATGTTCAGGTTGTCCTGGGTCTCATCCTTGTCCAGGACCACTAGAACCTCGTCAAATCTCACAGACTGGTTGAGTATTGAATCGAGGGATTTGGCCAGTATGGCTGGGTCGTCGTGAAAGGTCATTATGAGCGCCGAAGCAGAATTTTCCACTCTGGCAAAGCTAACGGCCAGAGGCTTGCCTTCAATTGGCCTGTTCCTTCTTGCCATTACGATGCGAAGGAGGAATATCCCCCAGGACAGCACGAAGAATATCAGGAACGGGTGCAGGTGGTAGGTCTTTATCAGTTCTATGAATTGCAGAATGCCGCCTATCATGCCTTCACCTCTCTCTATTTGATTAGCTACTTGTTATCTGGCCAGTACCTTCGCTTCATCGGCGATAGGGTTACCCCTCGCTTTCAGAGCGCCGTGCACTATTTCAGCCATGATGCCCCTATAGTCGCTGCGAGTGGATGTATCAGTCCTTGGGGGGCATATCACCCCTCTGCCGTACAAGTTCCAGATGTCTATCAGCATCCTGTCTTCAGCGATATGCAGATTCCTATACTCATCGTGGGGTGTTGCTAGAACAATCACATCACACATAGCGACGAGTTGTTCAGGATCCACAAAATAGTCTCTCCTCACGTGAGGATCGGAGCAATAGACCTTCTTCGCCTCGACTTCCAGCAGTGCCTTCAACTTGAACGAAAGGGAGTCACGCTCATCATCCGAGTTGGCCTTGAATGCCATACCGAGAATACCGACATTCCGATTGGCCAAGTCGGTTTCGGCTTTCATCTTCTGAACGACATAGTTGGGCAGTCCCTCGTTCACCAGCACTGCTGTGTGGCCGAGGAAGAAGTCGTTGTTACTGAACGCTGCCAGTTGCATAGTGTCCTTCAATAGACACGGACCAGCCGCGAAACCTGGCTTGGGCAGCCCCTGCGTTCGCGGATACTTATGTGTGATAGCGTGGTGAATCCTGGAATAGTCGAGACCGGCGTCGTTGGCCAGTAGGAAGAACTGATTGGCTATTGAGAATTGTATGTATCTCCATGCATTAGAGAACAGCTTGGCCAACTCTGCTTCCATGGGCTGTAGCACCACGATGTCCTGAGTCAATACTCTAAACAAGTCAGAGACGACTTGGGTACACTCCTCATCGCAAGCACTTACAATCTGAGGCAAAGTCATAAGTTCAGACAAGGCTTTGCCTTCCGCAATTCTCTCTGGGCAGAATGCCAAATGCGTCCTTGCGCCACTTCCCTTGAGAAATCTGTCTAGCTTCTCAGTCGTTCCTGGGTAGACAGTGCTCCTCAGAATAACGTATTGATCAGGTGTGAGGTACGGCAGCAGGCCCTTGAAGAAACCCAACATGCCACAGAAGTCGGGGTTCAGGTGACTGTCAATCGGTGTGCCAATTGCGACCACGACGAACTGCGACTCAGATATTGAGTGGGGACTATCTGCAGTTGTCAATGTCCTGTAGATCACCCTTCTCAGCTTCTCTTCACATCCCTCTTCACGAAACGGCATGGTCCCCGCTCTCACCTTGTCTATTCTGTCCTTATCCGTATCATAGACAACGACCTTCAATCCCCTGTCAGCAAAGGCAATAGAGAGCGGGAGACCAACTCTCCCACACCCACCAATCACACATACATCAAAACGGTACATGCCCTCTGATCCTTTCTTTGGCAGTGCCCCCGCTTGGTCCTCTCCCAACCATCCGAGAATGGGGCAAAGCTGGGCAGACACTGCATTCAAATTGTATGTATTCACAGCAGAATATGATCGAGTCCCAAGCAGGATAATTGGCAAGGCTCACAACCGAGTCTCAACTGCCATCGCTAGGGTCACATGCGTCTCTCAGTTAGAACGGGACAAGCGCTGCTGAAGGTGCGTAGATGAGATCCCCCTTTGGCATGCTCCTGAATATTCGTTCCAAGAGACTGGACAAGTGGGCCTACCTGAATTGCGGCGGTCTGCACTCCGCGGGCTGGGGAAGCCCACGGGCAGCGGTCTAGTCTAGACCTTCAGCGGGCGTTTGCGCTAGGAGTGTATGAACGAAGGCTGTCGTCTACCGTTAGGAGATGCTCGGGAGGACATTGAACCCTGGAGACTGAACTGTGGCAGAGAGCACCCTGATGGTGAGCTGGGAAACCTAGCACCCCGGGGTGTGCGCAGTCGGTAAGATGACCCATAAGGCTAACATTGCGACTGGTGCGAAGAGGGGAGCAGCTCCATGATCCACAGGCTCGGTGTCGCTTTTGGTGCAAGAGAATAGCGCAGGTCGCTATCGCTCCCAGTGGCTTGGGGGACCGCTTTCACCACCTCCTAGCCACCGCTGGAAATCACGCACGAATAGCCACAACACGAGGCAACCAGGAATTCCAACCTGTAGGGCAAACCAAAACCAGAAACTCTCACTCATCTACTTACTCCTGTGTCGCCAGTTCTTCCAATCTGGCGTCTTGACCTGAGATGGAACGCGCTATCCTGTGTTTGCTGCAGCGCATCAGCTTCGCCATTCATTAGGAATTGACTGATGGGCCATTTGCCTCTTGCGGGCTAGGCTATTGGCGGCAGCAGGCCGAGTCACCAACAATACTCTCATTGACCGCATAGGGCCGAACAAGACCCACTCCATAATCATTATTGTCTCATGTAGCGCTGGATGCTCAAGGCTGACACCTCTTCCTTCAAGAAGAAAAACCGACCCCGAAAGGTCGGTTTCACTATTGACTCACTGCCACCCAAGTGACCATATACAGGTGGCAGTTCAACGCCCCTCTGCTGATTACGTAGATGCTATATGTCTTTGGAGTATATATCCTCTCCGTGGAACGTGTAGGAGCATACCATAGCCAACGGAAGATGTCAAACTCAGCTTGGATACAAAGGGGAACAGCCTGGTGTTTTGATCACAATCGCCACTTCCCTCTGAGGTTTGAGGTGGTTCTGGGCGGCGGCCGTCGCAATGAGCCCTGATGCTGATCTGCCAGCCAGACCTGGGGGCGGCTTAATCAATAACACCTATCCACTCAGGTTCCCACTGGAGCTGGCTCATCGCCAATGACATCATAGCTCAAGACGGCGCCTTTGGGAATTGCGATCGACAGGGTGAGTATCGAGCTACGAACGCCCATGAGCCTCGCAAGTCGCCGGCGCTGCGAGGTCTGACAAACAAGAAAGTCCACCTTCGGGGGGTGGACTTCTTTTCTTTCTGCCTCAGACCGGGGGGTGTCCTGTCTAAGACAACCTCATACTATGGTAGAGAGCTGTATCCTGCATTGGAACCAGATTAGAAGTTGCCTAGAGAAAGGTTAGAGTCTGGCCCCACGAATACCCTTTTGCCATCAAGGACAGCCTGGTGTTTTGAACACAATCGCCGTTTCCCTGTGAGGTTTGAGGTGGTTCTGTCCGGGGGCCGTTGCCATGAGGCCTGATGCTGATGTGCCTGCGGGAACTGACGAAGTGGAGCTGTGCAAAGAAAGGGTGGACATCTCTGCCCTCCCGATAATGGCAAGTCATGACAGCCGAGCTTCTACCATATCAGAATATCGCTCTAGTGACTATCTTGTGATTCTCCCGCGTTATGCCGAGACATCTGTGTGACCCTCGTCGAATACACTCTTCTGAACAGAACTGAAGACTGGGGCACGTTGCTTCTCGGGTGGCCAACCCGGCTGTGAGCAGATGGCAACGCGGCAAACAGGATGGAGCCTGTTCAGTGGTTAAGCATTTGAGCGCCAACACCGAGTGTTTCACGCGGCCTCAAGTGGCAGCTAGCGCACACGAGGCCGGCTGCCCTCTAAGGAGACATGCCACGTGACCACGGTGCAGCAATTCTCTGAACTGACTGGTGCAGAGAAGCTGGAGGCGCGAGACTACCTGCAGGCGGTCCTTGATGCCACTGCGGATGGCATCCTCCTCATCAACCCCAAAGGAACGATCGTTGCCGTCAATGCAGCAACGGTGTGTCTGGCCGGCTGCCCCGAAGAAGAGATGCTCGGGAAGTCATTCGAGACTCTGCAGATGCTTCCCCTCAAATCGCTGGCAGATATTCAATCACGGCTCAGGGCTGTGATGTCAGGGCTCGACATCCCTCCATTTGAAGCAGAAGCACGCGCCGCTACAGGGGAACCTCTGAAATTGGAGATCCGGTTAAGCCCCTGGGAAAAGGCAGGCAAGACGGCAGGAGTAGTAGCTCTTGTCAGAGACGTTGCCGGCCATGGCGTCGGAGAACCGGCTGTCCCTACTCACAACGACAGATTTCGTGATCTTGTGGAGACGACCAGCGACCTCGTATGGGAAACGAATGCCAAAGGAATGTACACGTACATCAGTCCTCAGATATACAACGCACTAGGGTACAAGCCAGAAGAGGTGTTGGGAAAGACTCTCTTCGACTTCATGCCACTCCAAGAGGCGAGGCGATGGACCAGAGAGATGAATGCTGCTGTTGCTTCGCAGCAGCCATTCAGAGCCCTCCAAGTGGCTAACCTGCACAAGAATGGACAGACAGTCTTCCTCGAGATGAGCGGCGTTCCCTTCTGTGACGGGGCTGGCAGGCTGGCGGGATACCGTGGCATACATCGTGACGTCACCCAGCGCCGGGCAGCGGAAGAACAAGTACACGAGACGATCAAGAAGCTGGAATCAACCGTGGAGAGCGTCATCCAGGCCATTTCACTCACGGTGGAGATGAGAGACGAATACACGGCCGGACATCAGCAGAGAGTCAAGCAGCTTGCCTGTGCGATAGCCAGAGAAATGCACCTGCCGATAGGGCGGATTGAAATCATCCGCGTTGCGGGATTGCTGCACGACTTCGGCAAGATGTTCGTGCCAATAGATATCCTCATCAAGCCCGGAAAGCTGAATGACCTCGAGTTCTCCCTGGTCAGATCCCATCCGCAATCCGGATACTACGTGCTGAAGACCATCGAATTCCCCTGGCCAATTGCCGACATTATCCTTCAACATCATGAGAGGATGGATGGTTCTGGCTACCCGTCACATCTACACGGCGAAGAGATCGCGGCAGAGACGCGTATCCTGGCAGTGGCCGACGTCGTAGAAGCCATGAGCTCCCACCGATCATATCGACCGGCCTTGGGCCTGGATGCTGCCCTGATGGAGATCAACAAGAACAAATCCACGCTCTATGATCCCAAGGTAGCGGAGGCTTGCCTGGACACCTTCCTCGACCGCGGCTTCAAATGGGAGAACGTGTGAGCGTCATGAACCGGAATGCGGTCATGGCATGGCCATTGGATGTGAGAACCACTCAGCACTCTGTGTAATACCGATACCAGCCTCAACTTGGACACAAAGGCGGATCCTGAAGTTCTGGGAGGCGCTGGTGGGCCGCAGGGTTCAATACACAGAACCTTCAGGATAACGTTGGTTTTCCCATGGACTGTAGTTCAACTCCACTACTGCCCACTGCCTGAAGAAGTGTGGCAGAAGCTAGCGGATTGCTCGCGGGGTGATTGGCCAAAAGCCCTTCACCCCGATGACCTGCAACCGCACTTCATCGATGTTGGTCCAGGTGATGCCATCCTGATGGAGTCCTGCTTCACGCTGAATGCGGTTCAAGTCCAGTACTGCCCACCATTCTACTTGCAGAAACCATTGGGTGCTGCCAAATTACTTGCTCCGGTATGGCCCACCACTCCTTGGGAGAGTCCCCCACGGCCGGCCTTGCCTAGACTCTGATCTCAAAGGGTATCGCCGCGGGTGTGGGTCTATTGTGGGCCTGCCATCCTGATGGAGTCCTACCTCTCGTCGAATACAGTTCAAGTCCATTACCCCCCCACTGCTTGCAGGAGTTGGCAGACCACCTGCCGGGTGATCGCAGTCCGATGGACGGGCTTTGAAAGAAGAGGTCCTCTTATGTTGATCCGCATAACATGCCGGTATACAATCCTGAACTGGCAGCAAGTCATTGAAGTGGAAGGGATTGGTGATCCTTGCGCCGGAAACCGTGAGGCATCTTATGTGGATCAGAATAATCACTGTTATCCGAGTCAAGGTTTTGCTCGTCGTCCACTCCGTGAAATTGCGCACGCAGGGATCATGAGGGCAATAAGCTACGCCATCCTAATCTCTTTTGTCTTGGTCGGGAGCCTTGCCTGCTCAAGCAAAGCGTTGTTACCAAAGGAGAACGAAATGGACGTCAGTGCTTTCTGGAGTTTGATTGAGAATGCACGTGGAGACGGTGAACAGGCTGAACATGTAGAGAGAGTTCAGGAAGCATTGATGCAGTGCACCCCTGATCAGATTGTTGCGTTTGACAAGCTTATGTCCGAACTTGAAGCTGAATCCTACACCTGGGAATTGTGGGGAGCTGCATATATTGTCAATGGTGGCTGCTCCGATGACGGGTTTGACTATTTCCGAGGATGGCTTATTCTGCAGGGAAGAGACGTGTTCGAAGTGGCGATAGCCGAACCGGACAACCTTGCTGATTATCCCGGTCTTGAAGAAAACGCAGAGTGTGAAGACTTGCTTTGCGTCGCGTCCAAGGCCTACCAGAGACTCACAGGCAAAGAACTGCCGATTGTTGCTCGCGATATGCCAGACTTGGGTGATGGTTGGGATTTCGATGATGAATCTGAAATGACGAAGAGGTATCCCAAACTGACGGCCAGATTCTACTGAGGGCATAACGTGGCGTTGGTACGGACGAACCGGCCTGGAGTGAGTGGTCGGTGCGGAATGAAAGGATATCGTAGGTAGTAGGTTGGTATCTACGTTGACGCAATTGCCGGTTCGCCGCACACCTTAACGTCCACCTGATAGGAGAAGATGAAAGCTTCAGCATTACTCGCAGTACTGGACAATGCGGTCAACTCGCATATTCACCCCTTCATGACGACACAAGGTGCACGGCATACAAAAGGGCTGTGCAACTTTGATGGATATCCTGGCCCACCATCTCGTACAGTAGTAGAATACGTAGACCAAACTCCAAGGTCTTTCCGCCCCCTTTGTGTCGAGGCTGAGGTTGGGGCGGCGTAATCTGGCAGGCTCACTGCATTCACGTCACGACCCGATAGGAGGAAGCAGTGTTCTGTTCGAAGTGTGGTAGAGAGACCAGTGACGGAACCGCGTTCTGTGCCAACTGTGGAGCCAGCCTCACCAGCGGGAAGCCAGCAAAGAAGGCCAAGTGGGCCACCGCCGCGGCTCCTGAGGCCAAGGCCAAGCTTGACACTGAAGACTGGCGCCTCCATGGCCAGGAGAGGTACCTGGTGGGCGCCAAGCTGGTTCGGAAACCGTACCGGCAGTACCCCAAGAACCCGGACTGGGACCATGATCATTGTGAGTTCTGCTGGGCTACGTTCTGCTACCTGACAGGTCCAGACCACGCGGATCATCTGAAGGAAGGCTACACCACGCTTGATGAGTATCGTTGGATATGCCCAGGCTGCTTCAACGATTTCCACACCATGTTTACATGGGAAGTCGTTCAGGATTCTGACGCTGCCTAGGCTGTCGACGCCAACGCTGGTGACATCCGATGGAAGACAGCCTCGCGGATGGCGTGGATGTCCATGTTGGGTCGCCAAACCGAGTGGGACCGAGCCAGACCAGCCCCAGCAGTCTTGCCGCTGCTCAGGTCACAGTTTCCGGTTCGGGGCTGGCCATTGGGGAGGATGACTGACTAGTGGCAGCGACAATGAAGACTATTGCAAGGCCACCCCGTTCATTATCCCCTTCGTCAACATTGGCCTGCCCTTGCCCACGTCTGGCCTCATAGACCGAAGGCCAATTCGAAAGCCGGAGTTCTGCATATCGTCCAGTACAGCCCACTGCTTGCAAAAGTGTTGCAAGTGTGTAGCAAGAGTTAGCAGAGCACTTTGCCCGGTGTTCGCAACAAGCCAGGGCTCAGGTTTTCCGGATAGAGGTCTCACCTCCGAATAGTCCGGTCTACCAGTTCCAATTGGGTTGCGCGCGCATCACTTTCGTAGATGAGCCTCCCTTGCTACATCAAAGCGTCCAGACAGCTTTTGCGCCGCGAGGCTCAAACGCCAGCCACACTTCCGGTCGCAGTCTTGCCCCTCAGCCGGGGCACTGGTCTCTCTCAATATGTGAGAGCATAGCAGGCCTGCCGCAGCATTGACACAGCCGGAGTCGCCAGAGTTCGACACCTCCGCCCGTTCTACTGCAGACGGATCTTCCTGGTGTCCTCATCGTATGCGTAGAGGTTTCCGAAACGAGCCCAACTGACGAATGAGGCAAAGACCTGCTCGGGATCTTCTTGGGGCGTCACAGCCGCAATGATCTCCACAATCTTCTCTGCATCAACTCCTTCCTGATCACTTGCAGCCAATAGGGCAGAGACGTAGCCATATAGGCGGAGGTTCAGCAACTGCTTCCGCCACAGGCTCTTCCTTTCTTCCTGATCCGCGT
>JAFNFZ010000301.1 GCA_017885485.1 Chloroflexota bacterium | reverse complement strand
CCGTGGGTCTTGGGCCCTCCGCGGAAGTGATACCGCTTAACACCCCCTGCAAAGCCCTTACCCTTTGATACGCCAGCAATATCAACCTTTTCACCTTTTTCAAATAGGTTAGCGTCCAGTGCCTGCCCCACCTCAAACAAGCCGACATCATCAAGCCTGAACTCATTGAGGTACCTCAGTTGACGTCCCACCGCCTTGAGGTGCCCTTTCTGGGGAGCATTGCGGCGCTTCGTTTCGCCGAAACCAAGCTGGACTGCATCATACCCATCTTTACCCTTCGTCTTCTTTTGAACGACGAAACAAGGGCCAGCCTCGATGGCAGTGACCGCCTCCAAGATACCTTCGTCATCAAATATCTGCGTCATGCCTAGCTTGCGGCCAATAAGTGCTTTGGCTACTGTTCCCTTCATGGCAAATCCGATCCGTGAACTGTTCTCATATCCTCACTGATTTGGTGTCCAGCACACATCGTCTTTCGGCATTCCTTGTTTCACAGCTTTATCTCCACGTCCACCCCGGCAGGGAGATTAAGCCGAGTCAACGTCTCGATGGTCTTGGAGGTGGGATCCAGGATATCAATGAGCCGCCTATGGGTTCTGATTTCGAATTGCTCCCTCGAGTCTTTGTCAATGAATGGAGAGCGAATGACGCAGAACTTCTGGATGCGTGTTGGCAACGGCACCGGACCGGCTACTCTTGCTCCGGTCTGCTCTGCTGTAGCCGTTATCTGAGCCGCTGACTGATCCAGCACTCTATGATCGAATGACTTCAACTTAATACGGATCTTCTGCTTTGGCACGTTTATGCTACCCTTCCCTTGATTCTGACAATAGCCTGCTCGGCCAAAGCCGACGGCATTTCTTGATACTTATGGAACTCCATCGAATGAGTGGCCTTGCCCTGGCTCAACGAGCGAAGTACTGTGGTATAGCCGAAGGTCTCTCCCAGAGGGACATACCCATGAATAACCCTCATGTCTCCTCGAACCTCAACACCTTCAATCTGCGCCCTTCTGGCATCGACATCACTCAATACCTCTCCCAGATACTGCTCTGGCGTAAATATCTCCAATTTCATGATGGGTTCCAGAAGCACCGGCTTGGCCTGCCGGACTCCTTCCTTCAAAGCTATCGAGCCTGCCATCTTGAAAGCAACCTCGGAAGAGTCAACTTCGTGATAACTGCCATCACGCAGAGTAACCTTCATATCGACAATGGGATAGTTTGCCAAGACACCCCTCTGCAGCGCCTCCCTCACGCCTGCTTCAACTGATCGAATGAACTCCCTGGGGATCGTCCCAGATCTAATCTTGCTGGCAAAGGCAAAACCACTGCCTCTCTCACCGGGTTCCAGCTCGAGCAACACATGACCGTACTGGCCCCGTCCTCCAAACTGCTTTATGAATTTGCCTTCGGCTTCGGCTGGCTCAGTTATTGTTTCCTTATAAGCCACTTCGGGTTTGCCCAGCTTGGCATTAACCCTGAATTCGCGCTTCATGCGTTCGAGGATAACTTCCAGATGAAGTTCTCCCATGCCTGAGACAATGGTCTGGCCCGTTTCTTCATCATAATGTGTCTCAAAGGTCGGGTCTTCTTCCGTGAGTTTCAGCAGAGCCTCTCCAATCCTGTCCTCGTCAGCTTTGGTTTTGGCCTCAATAGCAACCGACACTACCGGATTGGGGAAACGGATGGCTTCAAGAAGTATGGGGGCAGAAGGGTCACACAGCGTATCGCCAGTGAGAGTGTTCTTCAAACCTATGGCCGCAACAATCCCGCCAGCGGAGATCTTATCTAGCTCTTCCCGATTATTGGCGTGCATCCTCAGTACTCTGCCCAGACGCTCCTTCTGATCCCGGGCAGCGTTCAGCAGCCTTGCCCCGGACTCCGCTGTGCCCGAGTAGACTCTCAGATATACCAGTCGACCCACAAATGGATCGGTGACCACCTTGAAAGCCAGGGCTGAGAAAGGTGCCTTCTCGTCCGCTGGACGCGCAGTCGCCTCGCCCGTCTGCGGATCAATGCCTTGAACCGCGGCCACATCAGACGGTGAAGGCAGGTAGTTCACTATGGCGTCCAGCAGCATCTGTACGCCTTTGTTCCACAAGGCACTCCCGCAAAGAACGGGGACAACTCTGCTGGCCAGGCATGCTCTGCGTAGCGCAGCTTTCACATCCGCAGCTGTTATCTCGCGCCCCTCTAGGTAAGCATGCATCAATGGCTCGTCTTCCTCCGCCAGTCGCTCCAACATGATATCCCGTCCCCTGCGAGCTGATTCTCTCAAATCCTGAGGAATATCCATCTCAACGGGCTCTGCGTCAACGTCCCCCGAAGAAGCGAAGGCCTTGCTTTCCACCAGATCGATAATTCCCCGGAACGCCTTCTCCTCGCCCAAAGGTAGTTGAACAACCACAGCCTTGGCACCCAGAACCTTGCCTATCATATCTACCGTACGATGCAAGTCAGCGCCTACCCGATCCATCTTGTTTACAAAGCAGACCCGGGGGACTCTATACTTGTCTGCTTGGCGCCAAACCGTCTCCGACTGCGGCTCGACACCAGCCACAGCATCAAAGACAACTACCCCACCATCAAGCACACGGAGACTCCGTTCGACCTCAGCGGTGAAGTCCACGTGGCCGGGAGTGTCAATGATATTGATGCGATGGTCCAGCCAGTAGCAGGTGGTGGCAGCGGCAGTGATAGTGATCCCACGCTCACGTTCCTGGTCCATCCAGTCCATCACCGCTGTCCCTTCATCCACCCCACCAATCTTGTAGGTACGACCGGTGTAGTATAGGATCCTTTCGGTGACTGTAGTCTTCCCAGCATCTATGTGGGCAATGATCCCGATGTTCCTTATCTGATGCAGTGGGAAAGCTTCATTCATCTTCCGGGTCTTGACCCTATCCAGTACCAGTTCAGGCAAGGCAATCGATCCAGAATACTGCTTCGTGATCACTGGGTTCTCTACCACCTGAAGTGAGCAAAGGCCCTGTTGGCCTCGGCCATCTTATGGGTTTCCTCACGCTTCTTGACCGCTGCCCCCTGACCACGGAAGGCGTCCACAATCTCAGCAGCAAGCTTCTCTGACATCGATTTGCCACTTCGTGACCTTGACGAGTCTATCAACCAACGTATTGCCATCGCTGTACCACGATAGCCGGTGACTTCCATTGGCACCTGATAGGTGGCACCCGCAACACGGCGACCTTTGACCTGCAGAAGGGGAGTGGCATTCTTGACCGCCTGCTCAAGAACATCAACGGCAGGTTTCTTTGCCTGCTCCGAGGCAATCTCGAGGGCCGAGTACACTATCCCCTCCGCTGTCCTCTTCTTCCCCCACTTCATTATCTTCTTGATAAGATGGGACACCAGCAGACTCCCATACTTGGTATCAGGCTGCGCCGCTCTTCTGACTATCCTACCTCTTCTTGGCATCCTTCAGTCTCCAGACCACAAAAAAACTCGGGCACTTGCTTCACCCACCCCCTCAACCGGTCCAGAACCCTAGGCGACTGAAGCCCCCGAGTCTTTTGCGCGTTTTGCCCCATATCTACTGCGGCTCTGCCGGCGATCAGCCACACCCCCGGTGTCCAGAGTGCCGCGTACGATATGGTAGCGCACCCCCGGCAGATCCTTCACTCTGCCTCCACGAACCAGAACCACCGAGTGCTCCTGGAGATTGTGTCCCTCTCCAGGAATATACGCAGTCACTTCAATCCCGTTGGTCAACCTCACCCTGGCGATCTTGCGCAAGGCAGAATTGGGCTTCTTGGGGGTCATAGTCCTGACCTGGATGCAGACCCCTCTCTTCTGAGGAGACCCCTTGGTCTTCACCAGCCGGCGTTTGAGTTGGTTCAACCCAAAACAAAGTGATGGCGACTTGGTCTTCCGCAGTACCCTTTTCCGCCTATGGCGCACAAGCTGATTGGTCGTTGGCATTATCTCAACCTACAAGACAACGAGCATGTAATGTATCATCAAGTACGTGAAAAGTCAATAACAAACCGCTCTCCGACAACCAGCAAACACACACCTCTCCCTCAAGGCAATTCATCCGGAGCGATGGCACGTGGGATCAAAACACTGATCTCAGATGAGCGTGATATCAACCACAAGCAACCACTTCTACACACAGACAA
>JAFNFZ010000300.1 GCA_017885485.1 Chloroflexota bacterium | reverse complement strand
CCTGATCTTGCCGTAGGGGTCAAGAAGTGAATGAGGAGATAAGGGGCAGGAAAGTCCTCCTCCGCAAGAAGAAGCTGGAGGATGCCTGGAGCGATTATGCCTGGAAGCAAGACCCCGAACTGGCTCGTCTTGATGCCACCATTCCTCTGGACTTGCCTTTCTCCATGTATCTGGTCAGCTATGCTGAAGATTTGAATCACGGCGATGGCAGGGCACGACTCTATGCTATCGAGACATTCCATGGCAGGCACATCGGCAATTGCAGCTACTACAATCTCGACCGCGACAGACGGGAGGCTGAGGTTGGCATCCTCATCGGAGATACGTCCTCCTGGGATTTGGGGTACGGCACTGATGCAGTGGCCGCTCTGGTCCGCCATGCCTTTAAGAAAGAAAGCCTCAAACTGATGTATCTCCACACTCTGGTGGGAAATATCAGAGCTCAGAGATGCTTTCGGAAATGCGGCTTTGTTCCCTGCCGGCGGGTGACAAGGTCTGGGCATGATTTCATCCGTATGGAGATCAAGGAGCAGGAAGTCTCGGTAGTGGATCAGTTTGAAATATGACTATCTAGAGTTGTGGGGGGAAAGCAATATGACGAAGGCAGAAAAGGAACTACTGGATGAGCTCTACAAGCGAGATGGCCATAGGTGCCACTACTGTGGGATAGAACAGAAGGATTTCTTGGAGTTGTGGGGGAAGTTCTACGGCCTTCCATATAGAGGTAGGAGGTTGGAGATAGAACACAAAGAAGCTGTGGTCATTGACAATGGAAGGATCACAAAAGTCAATCGATCTGACCTCAAACACACTCCCGAAAAGTGTGTCTTGGCTTGTGCACTCTGTAATATGGCTAAGAGCAATATGTTTACCTATGACGAATTCAGAAGAGTGAGCAAAGTAATAGAAGAAACATGGCAGCAAAGAAAGAACTCAGGGCTGAAAGTGGAACAAGACTGTTGATAGAGACTCAGCACGTCATATCCGATCTGTTGCTGGTTTGGACAGCCCCGTCTTGTTCCTATGTGGACTGGGTCTCTTTGTGTGCTTCGCGAGGGTTTTGGATTTAGCCTATGAACTGAGAAAACTGGAACGGACCAATCTGTAAGATTGGTCCGTTCCGAACTAGTGTAGTGTCTCCAACGCTTNNAGAGATTGACACTATCTATTGCTAGTGTAGTGTCTCCAACGCTTCGTTAGGCTGCCAATGGTCTAAAAGTATGGCTTCGCCTGAATCCGTCTGGCTAGGAGCGGAATTGCCCAAATAACGATATTTGCGAAGCACTACACTAGCCCTTGTATCCGGTGACTACGGCAGATTGTCTATTTCTTGTCCTCCGGCGGCGCCGGGTTGACGTAGCCCTTGAGCAGAGCAGGCATGCACTTCTCCACTTCATCCAGAGTCCATTTGCCGTAGGTGTCCCAATCCCTGTTGTAGATTGCGGTCTCTCTGGATGGCGCCCAGAACGAGAAGAACGCCCCTGCGGCTCCAAAGATGCAGCCATTGATATTGGCGGCCTTGTCACTGGCCAGGAAAGCTGGAATAGCAGCCAGGTAGTCCGCGCTAGCCACGTGGGTCACTTCATCGTATTTCTCTTTGGTCCACAGCCCGGATTCCACCCTCTTCTTGTAGCCGGCAAGTACGTCTGGCCCCATGGTCATCCTGGTCGCCGCCCTAGGGCAGATGGCATTGCAGGTTACGCCGTACCGGCCCAGCTCCCAGGCGACGGCATAGGTCAGACTGGCGATGCCACCCTTGGCAGCGCCATAGTTCACGTGTCCCACGGTTCCCACAAAGGCTTCCGAGATGGTGTTCACTATCCGGCCATATTTCTGCTCCCTCATCAGGGGGGCGGCATGTCTGATGGTATTGAATGTCCCCTTGAGGTGAACCGCTATCACCACATCCCAGTCCTCTTCCGACAGGTTCCAGATCATTCTGGCCCTGTCGATGCCGGCAACATTGACCAGGATGTCTATCCTGCCGAAGTTGCTGACGCAGGCCTGGATCATGGCCTCTGCGGCCTTGAAATCGGCCACGCTGCCATACTGGGGAATCGCCTGAACGCCTAGCTTCTTGCACTCGTCAACAGTGGCATCGGCCAGAGATGTGCTGGCTCCCTTGCCGTCAACGCCTCCTCCGAGGTCGCACGCCACGATATTGGCTCCCTCGGCGGCGAGCGCCACGGCCACTGCCTTGCCGATGCCACTGCCGGCACCGGTCACCACCGCATTCTTACCCTTCAGTCTATCAGCCATGATGTCGAATCCTCCTTATCGAATGAACTGTCTCTACTTCTTCTCTTCCGGCTTTGGCGGAGCCGGGTTGACATATCCCTTGAGGAGTCTGTCTGCCGAAAACGCCGACTTGACTGCCTCCAACGTCCATGGTCCTTCACTCGGGTTCTCCACCTGAGCCACTGCTTCGGGCTTGCTGTAGCGGGCCACGGTTAGGGCAGTGGTCAGGAACACCTGCCCATTGATGAGGGCAGCGTCATCGCTGGCCAGGAAGGCCACGACCTTGGCAAACGCTGAAGGATCAACCATCTCCCGGTCCATTCTCTTCAGGACAGAGGCGTCCATCAGTCCCTTTTCAACCCGTTTCACGACCATCTCACGCACCTTGGGATCGTCTGTCATCCGCGTCTTCGCCCGGGGGCAGATGGCATTGACCGTTATCCCTGAGGGACCCAACTCCTGGGCTGCTCCCCAGGTGAGCGTCACAATCCCGCCCTTCGCTGCGCCATAGTTGAGATGGGTCACACCACCCAGCCAGGCTTCCGAGGTGCAGTTGACGATTCTGCCGTATCTCTGTTCCCTCATCAGGGGAGCGGCATGTCGCATGAAGTTGAATGTGCCCTTCAGGTGGACGGCCGCCACCTGGTCCCATTCCTGCTCGGACATGTTCCAGATCATCTTGGGCTTGTCGATCCCGGCGATGTTGCACAGGATGTCGATCCTTCCGAAGTTGTCCACACAGGCCTTGACCGCTGCCTCTGCGTCGCTGAAGCTGGACACGTTGCCGAACTGCGCTATGGCCTTCACGCCGAACTTCTTGCACTCGGTTGCTGTCTGATCGGCAGGACTCTGGTCAGTCCCCGAACCGTCCACAGCCACGCCGAGGTCACAGACCACAACGTTGGCGCCCTCCTCAGCCAGGGCCACGGCCACCGCCCTGCCGATCCCTCTCCCGGCACCGGTGACCACGGCATTTCTTCCCTTTAGTCTGTCGCCCATAAACCGATCCTCCTTAGTTCTAGTCTATGTAGTCCGTCACCTGACGATTCGCTGACACAAACCAAAGCCTCCGGCAGCAGGACTCCGCTAGTCCTTCGCCGGCGCCGGATTCACATAGTCCACCAGTAGCTCCGCCGGGACTCGCTTCTCAAGTTCCGCGATGTTCCAGGGCTCTTCGATCTCCCAGTCCCTGGTGAACTTCCTCATTATGGTGGGGTGATTCCACACCCCTATAGTCGCTCTGGAGGCCACAAAAACGCAGCCGTTCACGTCGGCTGCCGCGTCGCTGGCCAAATAGGCGACGAAAGGAGCGAAATGCTCCGGATCGGCGCCCTCCCTTCTGGTCTCTTCCATGCCCTGAAGGCGCTCCTCTGAGATGAGACCGGCCTCCATCCTCTTCTGAAGTCCCTGGTCCTGGTCATCTCCCACACTGAGCCTGGTCCGCGCCCTTGGAGCGAAGGCATTGCAGGTTACTCCGTATCTCCCCATCTCCCGGGCGATGGCATAGGTGAGGCTGACAATCCCCCCCTTGGCTGCCGCGTAGTTCGTATGGCCCACCGTCCCGGCGTAGGCTTCAGAGGTGCAGTTCACTATCCGCCCGTATCTCTGCTGTCTCATGGCCACACAGGCATGTCTGCAGAGGTTCCAGGTTCCTTTGAGGTGGACAGCTTGCACCCGGTCCCAGTCTTCCTCCGACATGTTGAAGATCATCTTGGGTCTGAGGATGCCGGCTATGTTGCAGAGAATATCTATCCTGCCGAAGTTGCTGACGCAGGCCTTGACCATCTGTTCAGTGGCCTTGAAGTCGGACACGTCGGCGTAGTATGCAGCCGCCTTCACGCCTAGTTTGCGGCATTCACTGACTGTGTCGTCTGCAGGTCCCTGGTCGCTTCCTGTGCCATCCATGGCCACCCCCAAGTCACAGACCAGTACATTGGCTCCCACCCTGGCCAATGCCAGGGCCACTGCTTTGCCTATTCCCCTGCCTGCGCCGGTTACCAGGGCACTTCTGCCCCCGAGTCTCTCCCCCAACCTCTCGTCCTCTTGTGGGCGGCCTGCTACTTGGAAGGTATGGCCACCACGGCCGTCCCTGGGGTGATCCTCTGGCCGGCAGGATTCTCCACCCAGATCTCTGCCTCTACGAGATGCTGCCCGTCCTTGACGTATTTCTTGGTTACCTTGCCCTTGCACAGCAGCTTCTCGCCGGGGAAGGCATTGCCGCGGTACTGGACGCTTATCTTCTTGATCTCGCCCTTGGGTCCGATCCAGTCGGTCAGAAATTGGGTCAGGTAGGCCGCTTCCAGCCTGCCATGAACCAGGACATTGGGAAACCCCATGGACTTGGCGAACTCTTTGTCGTAGTGGAGTTCAAAGAAGTCACCCGAAGCCCCTGCCCACTGTACCAGGGTTCGTGTCGTCGGAGTCTTCTCCAGAGTGGGAATATCGCTGCCTTCCTGGATGTCTTCGTAGTGAATCTGTGCCATATCTCTTCTCTAGCCTCCTTCTCTCTAGTAGGTCATGATGGTGTTGGTGCTTATGGCCACGGTCTCGCCCTTCTGGTTCTTGTGGGTTGACCTGTAGACCATCAGGGCTCTGGGGCCTTTGTCGCTGGACTTGTCCTGAAGCTCGATAAACTCATGCGACGTATGGATCTTGTCGCCCTTCTTAATCGGCTTGAGGAATTCCCAGTCGGCTCCGCCGGCCACGCTTCTCTTGAAAGGTATTGGCACACCCAGAAGCATGGCGCCGCTGCTGATCATGGCGGCGGTCACCAGGCCTGGAGGGGCAACCCCTTCCTTCCACTGCGGACTCGGATCCCCGATGCATTCGCAGTAGGCTCTGATTACGGTCCCATCGATCTCCATTGATTCCTCTCGCTTCCTGCCGATGTGGGACCTCACCTCATCAAGTGTAGCTAGCTTCCTTTCGGTCATAGACCCTCCTTGTCCAGACGATTGTTGTGCAAGAAAAGGATATATGAAAGCCAGTTGGTTAGTCAAAACCGTTCGCGGTGCCGGCGCTCCCTGTCGAGTGGTGGGACTGTCTCGGACCCAGCGCGCCCCGGGGGCGAATTCTGCGGTATGCCTAGAACTCTGCGCCAAACAAGCGGAGGAGGTACGACAGTAGCCCGTAGCCTACCAGGGCTATTATGGTCCATTTGACCGTCTTGCCCGCCCAGACTATGAGGAAGAACTTCCATGCCGGGAAGCGCAGGGCGCCGGCTGTTGCTCCTATCACGCTGAAAAATGGATTCAATACCGCGGACGAAAGAAACAGGGCTAGGGCGCCCCTGGTCCTTATCCATTTCTCCAACTGGTAGTAAAGGCCCTGGCTGTTGCCGGTAATCGTGGACCTGCCTTTGATGAAGAAGGCGTGGCCGCTGCGGCCGGCGAAGTAGCCCACAAACTCCCCCACGGCCTCGCCTGCGCCAGCCGTCAAGCCGACCAGGAATGGATTCAGTACGCCGCCGAGGGCAAATATCACCGGTACGCTAGGGACGAAAGCAATCACGGTGGCGGAGGCTATCAGGCTGATAAGGAAGACCCCCAGGTAGCCATACTGCTTGAAGTCGGCAATATGCTCTCTGAAAACGACTATTGATACCGTTATGCCGGTGATCAGCAATGCTGCTACCACAAACCAGCGCCATCTCTCTTTGAACCAGTACCGCTTCTTCCTGGGGGGGTCTATGGTCTCTTGAGTCTCTTGGCTGATCTGATTCATTGCTTCATCTGCCTGTGACTGACCACTTCCAGTGGCTACTTGCCCGCCCGCTTCAGGAGCGTTAGAACGTCACGTAACGAAGATGGCGCTGAATTATAGTCCATGGCGTGTCTTCATGCCAGTTTGCCGGAGATGTTCTACGCTTGCCATGTTCTTTTTGTCACTGCAGGAACGGCACGATCTTGGTCAACTGTGTGAAGAAGTAGATGATGATGATGTATTTGGGGAACTTGCCCAGAAAGCAGGCCAGCAGGAACCTCGTGGCTGGCATCTTTGAAGCTCCTGCCACCAGCCCGGCTATGTCGAAGGGTAGGATGGGCTGAAAGGCCAGAAATGATATTGCCCAGACTCCGTACCGCTTCACCCACCCCGTTACCCTGTCATGCACTTCGGGATATTCGTTGATGAGAACCTTCTTCCCCAGTGTGCCGGCATAGTATCCGCCAAGCTCTCCCAGGGTTCCACCCGCCGCGGCGACCAGCGCTATCAAGGCGGGAGGGTATATTTTTGCTGCCGCCAGCATTATCGCGGCGCCGGCCGAAACAGGAGCGATCACCGTCAGATTGGACAGCAGGTTGGTGGCGAAGACTATCAGGTAGGCCAGCCAGGCGAAGTCCTTTAGCTCGTCCTCAAGAGGGGACAGAAGGAAGTCGAACAGAAAAGCCAGCCCAATGCTGACGGTGATGAGGATGAGAAACAGAACACCTAGCCTCACCCACCTGTTCTTTCTGATGTTGTCCAGATACTTGGATGTCATCAAATCGTGGTAGGAGCTCTTTCCGTCC
>JAFNFZ010000299.1 GCA_017885485.1 Chloroflexota bacterium | reverse complement strand
TCACCCGAACTGTCACGCCCGACTTAAAGCAACCCGGAAGCAGCAGGCTGATGTTCATCGACCTCTCCGGAGGCAGCAGCCGTCTCGGGGGATCGGCTCTGGCCCAGGTCTACAATCAGGTAGGCCATGAAGCGCCAGACGTGGACGATCCTGCGCTGCTCCGCAGAGGCTTCGAAGCTGCCCAGGCATTGATCAAAGAGAACCTCGTCCTCGCCGGCCATGATAGATCCGATGGCGGCCTGATAACCTGCCTGCTGGAGATGGCCTTCTCCGGCAACTGTGGCCTCGAACTCCGGCTTGCCGACCCGCAACTCCCTGGGGCAGACGTGCTTCACTACCTCTTCAACGAAGAACTGGGGTTGGCCATTGAGTACCTGCCCCGGGATGAGACGGCCATCCGGAACATCCTCGCAGAACATGGCCTGAACGCCCATTGCCACCTGATTGGCAGCACTACAGCCGAGAAGAGGATCACCGTCCGGTGCGGTGACCAGCTCGTTCTCTCTGAAGACATGCCCACCCTCCGCGATGTTTGGCAGGAGACCTCTTTCCAACTGGAACGACTCCAGTCCAATCCGGAATGCGCCGCAGCCGCACGCCGCTCCGTCCAGAGCGGCTCCGGCCTGCGGTTCCGTCTCTCCTTCGAACCAGCCCCCTCCTCCGAACAGGAACTCAGAGCCAGCCACAAACCCAGGGTAGCCATTCTCCGGGAGGAAGGCACCAATGGCGATCGGGAGATGGCCGCAGCCTTCTTCCTGGCTGGCTTCGAGCCCTGGGATATCACCATGACTGACCTGGCTGAAGGGCGCATCAGCCTGAACGATTTCCGCGGAGTAGCTTTCTGCGGCGGCTTCAGCTACGGGGATGTTCTTGATGCTGGAAAGGGCTGGGGCGGGGTCATCCGTTTCAACCCCCGCATCCGTCAGGAGTTCGACAGCTTCTACAGTCGCCCCGATACCTTCTCGCTTGGCGTCTGCAACGGCTGTCAGGTCATGGCTATTCTCGGCTGGGTGCCCTGGCCGGGCATCGAATCAATCCGACAGCCGCGATTCGTGCTCAACCGGTCGGCCATGTTTGAATCGCGTTTCGTGGGAGTCAAGGTCCTGCCCGGTCCATCCATCTTCCTCCAGGGCATGGAGGATTCCGTTCTGGGGATCTGGGTGGCCCACGGCGAGGGCTGCTTCCTCTGCACCGACGAGTCTTTGGTCCAGGAAATCCAGCGCCGTGGTCTGGCGCCCCTCCGTTTCGTCGATGCCAGTGCCAGCGTCACCGAGCAATACCCCGCCAACCCCAACGGCTCAACCCTTGGCATCACTGCTTTGAGCTCTGCCGATGGCCGCCACCTGGCCCTGATGCCTCACCCAGAACGGGTGTTCCTACCCTGGCAGTGGCCCTACTGGCCAGGGGAATGGTCGAAGGTCAAGACCTCGCCATGGCTGCGGCTGTTTCAGAACGCCAGAACCTGGTGTGACAGCTCCCAGCCATCCACATAGTCTGCCCTTGTGGCCCACCATCGGCTAGTATCTCAAACACACAGTGGCAGGCACTCCCCCGCTGCCATTCCGCACCTCCCTCCGCCTCAGAGCTTGTGAACAAATNNCTCAGGCGGATCATTCCGCACTCCCCTCTCGTATGTCATTCCGCACTTGATGCGGAATCCACGTGTCCCACTTCCCCCCTTTCGCGAAAGCGGGTCCCCTGCTAAGCCATCAAGCGGCACTGCCCTCGATTCTCCTGGCACAAATGCTTCTGAAGCCAGCCAGACCAACAGAGAACCAGCACCCTGACGGGTTCAGAGAACGGGGCCATGGGGATGGGGTAGACATCTGGTGAGCCGCGTGGGACTCGAACCCACGACGCCCTGATTAGAAGTAATCTCGCCGCGCTCGAATTACTTCACAAATTGCCAGTGTCCAAGGTAGCGGAGTTAAGTAATTGCAGTAAGTCCTACATCTCCCAGGTGAGATATGGCAAGTGTCCGCCGTCTCAGAAGCTGCTCCGGCGATCTGTGAGTCGCACTATCATAAGAAGCCCGAGCATGACTACCTCAAGCTATTCCTACAGTCACGCCAAGCAAGAGGAGTAAGTCCGAGCACTCTGGAGTTCTACAAAGAGAGGCTGGTCAGATTCGGTGCTGGCGTCAACTACTTTTTTGACAGAGTCTCCAGAGCGAAGATAGAGCAGCATCTCAACTCAATTCCTCCGAACGGACGAGGGCTTGGAACGAGACACGCCGAATATCGGGCGCTTAGGGCTTTCTATAACTGGCTTGCCGTCGAATATGAGGTTGACAACCCCATGAGGAACATCAGGGCTCCAATTCTTTCAAAGGTCATACTCCCTAGCCTGACCAGAGAGCAGGTCGAGTCCCTCATAGGGGCTGTCGAATCGGCTAGAGACAAGGCCATCATCGCTTTGTTTGCCGATTCGGGCTTGAGGCTGTCCGAACTGGTCAGTATTAAGGCCTCTGACATCAACTGGCAGGACAGGACCATCCCCCGTATCATGGGCAAGGGTCGAAAAGAGGCTCTAGCGCCCTTTGGCGAACTGTCAGAGGGTTATCTCAGGGCGTGGCTGGCGGAATACCTCTCCCCGAATGGCTCATACATCTGGGGTGTCAATGCTAGGGGCATCCAGATAATGCTGAGGAGGCTCCAGGAGAGGACTGGTCTACCCTGCAATCCTCACACATTCAGGCGGACATTTGCTGTTCTACTCCGCAAGGCTGGCGTTGACTGCCTGACCATTCGTGACCTCGGGCGCTGGGAGAGTGTGAGCATGGTCGAAAGATACACCAGGAGCTTCGGGTTCAGCTATGCAATGAGGTTCTACAAAGCGCCGTTGGGGTGAACCTCGGCCTCATCATAGTCCAAGAACCTATCGCGGCAGCACTCCCCTCAAGACTACTTCTCCAGAGCAAGGGGCAGGTCGGAAGCTCCTCCCCTCTATCAAGTGGGGCAAGGCAATACAGAGGCAAAGTAGTGCTACCCCTACCGCGGTTGTCACAGGTTCTGGGAATACTATCAAACCTAGCGCCACGACGGCCACTAGGTTCTTCTTCTTTCTCAAGTTTCTGCTTCTCAAGTGTGCTTAGAACCCTCCTTCGCTATCCCCCCACGCACTTCCTACATGTAGTCGGCTATTGAACCACTGGCTGAATCGGTTGTCAATAGGCTTTTGTCTACTGTTACTGTCAACTTCTGGTCGGT
>JAFNFZ010000298.1 GCA_017885485.1 Chloroflexota bacterium | reverse complement strand
GCCAGACCATAACCCGGATAGACACTGTCCAGTTCCACCATATGCCGATCCCGGCTCACCTTGGCCACCACAGAAGCACAGGCAATAGACACGGATGTCTGATCACCATGCACTATGCCCTTCTGAGGTAAATGGACATCGGGCAAGGTCAAGGCGTCAATGATGAGGAAATCGGGCACAACAGACAGATGCTGCACGGCCCGGCACATGGCCAACCGGGTGGCCCTGACAATGCCAATATCATCAACAACGCTGTGAGGCACCTCACCCAAACCAATGGGAATGTTGTCCTGCTGGATCAACAGAAACAGGAGTTCCCTTCGTCGAGGGGATAGCTGCTTGCTGTCACGTACCAGAGGCAGCCAGGCGAAATCAGCGTCGAGGGGGAGAACCACCGCCGCGGCAAACACCGGCCCGGCCAGGGCTCCGCGGCCCACCTCGTCAATGCCAGCTACAAGCCGGTAGCCAGCGGCACCAAGTTCCCTTTCGCTATCAAGCGTAGGCAGGCCAATCAAGACGCCTCTATTACTCCACCGCCGATCACCTCGCAGCCCCGGTAGAACACCACCGACTGTCCGGGGGTGACCGCTCGTTGCGGTTCGTCAAACGACACTTCTCCCCTTCCATCATGGAGGCAGAGAGTGGCGCTCACTAGCGGTGATCTGTAGCGGACCTTGGCCTCGATAGTCACCGGAGATTCCGGCCTGTGGGATACGAATCTGAGGTTTCCCGCCGACAGCCTGGGCGTGAAGAGCCGATCCTCAGAGCCGACGATCACCGTATTGGTCTGGGCATCAATCGCCAATACGTAGAGACGCCTGCCCGCAGCAACCCCTAGGCCAGTTCGTTGCCCCAGGGTATAGGCGGCAATGCCCTTGTGCTTCCCCAACACGTTTCCCTCAACGTCAATGATATATCCAGTTTGCGGAGGTGCATATTCTCTGAGGAACTCCGCATACCGCCCACCGGGAACGAAGCACAGATCCTGACTCTTCGGCTTCTCAGCTACAGGCAAGCCCTTCTGTGCTGCTATGCAGCGCACCTCTGCTTTGCGATGGATCCCCAGAGGGAAGAGCAAACGCCGCAAATCATCATGATCGAGGGTGTAGAGAAAATAGGACTGATCATTGCTCGAATCCACGCCCTTGAGCAGACGGCGGCCATGGTCTGATCCCTCAATCAGGGCATAGTGACCCGTGGCCAGGTATTCGGCGCCCAGGGACAGTGCCTGGCGCAGGAGGAGGTCAAACTTGATCCACTGATTGCAGGCGATGCAGGGGTTGGGCGTTCGTCCCTGTGAATACTCACGGCAGAAGTAGTCGATCACGTAGCGCTGGAACTGCCTCTCAAAATCGAGCGCATAGAAGGGGATATCAAGGATCTGACACACCCGGCGGGCATCACTGGCATCCCGACGCGAACAGCAGGCAGAGTCAACGGGGATAAGAGACGACCCCTCTTCGGGCCACAACCGCATATGTAGGCCAATGACCTCGTACCCCGCCTCTTCCAACAAGGCCGCGGATACCGATGAGTCGACCCCTCCGCTCATGGCCACAGCCACCCGCGGCTTGCTCATCCGTCAGCCTCTCTTCGGCGCATCTTGCTCACTCTGGCCCAGATCCTGCCTTGAATCTCCCTCGCGGACAGCGTGCCATCAATCACCAGCCAGCGCTTCGGATCGGCTCCAGCCATGGTACGATAACCCTCACGCACTCGCTCATGAAAGGCCCTGTTCTCGCTTTCAAAGCGGTCCCTGCCGGTCCCCTTCTTGCGAGCCAGACCCATTTCGACAGGAATATCGAGCAGCACCACCAGGTCAGGCGACAGTCCTCCGGTAGCAATGCCGTTGACCGTCTCAATGATGTCCAGGTCCACCCCCCGCCCATACCCCTGGTAAGCCAGAGTAGAATGGGTGTAACGGTCACAGATGACCATGATGTTTCTGTCCAGGCTGGGGCGAATGGCCTCTTTCACCAGTTGCGCCCGGGACGCCTCCACGAGAAACACCTCAGCCAGAGGTGAAATAGGCAGCTCTCTTGCCCGCTTCAGATGGCGTCGGGTTTGTTCGCCCAGAAGGGTGCCACCCGGCTCGCGGGTTAGCATCACCGAAACGCCCGACCTGGTCAGCCGCCTGTAGAGCGCCCTGGCTTGAGTGCTCTTGCCACATCCTTCGCCCCCCTCAAAGGTGATAAACAGTGCCAATAGCTCATCCTTGAGTGTCTCTGAATATCTCCACCCTGCGCTGCGGCTCCTTGCCCATACTGCGGGAGGCCAGGCGGGAGCGCTCTGCCATCAGGTGCTGCAGCCGCCGAATGTAGGAGCTTCGCGGGCTGAGCAGTACCGAGTCCCTGCCATTGAGCACCTGGACGATGGCCTCCTCAGCTTCCTTCAGGGCCAGGCCCACAGCGTCCACCTTTCTTCTGCTGCCCGAGAGTGAATCAATGAACTGCCTCATTTCGCCCACGCTGTTCCCCTTGAGCACGTAGACGGGCAGACCAGCCATCTCCGCATCCCTCACCTTCTGCGGCCTCCTCCGATAGTAAGCCTTGCAGGTCAGGAAGACACTGGCTTCTCGCACCTCTGAGACCACGCTCAGCTCATACTGTTTCTCCTTGGCTGCCTGCTCCAGCTTCGCCCGGTTGACACCGAAGAGATAGACCCTGGGCACCGCAGTCTGTTCACCCGGCTTCTCATATCCATGACGGGCAACTGCCGGATGCTGGTTCTCGGAGAAGGGCAGCACCCTTTCCTGCTTCTTCTGCAGCACCCCTTCTTCATCGAGCCAGCGGACCTCCCTCAAGACGGGCCGTCCTCTCAGAATGGCATCCACCACATCAGACACGTCAGCGTGAACCGCCACACTGTTGAACCCCTGGATCTCAACGACCACATCGAAGGTGGGGGGAGCCTTTCGCTCCAGAATGGACTTCTGAGTACCCCTCCGGCGCGCTTCCTCGTCACCCAGAGTGACCGTTTGAATGCCCCCAATAAGGTCGGAGAGAATGGGGTTGAGGATCAGGTTCTCCAGGGTGTTGCCATGGGCTGTTCCCACCAGTTGAACGCCACGCTCGGCAATGGTGCGCGCTGCCCCCGCCTCCAGATCGGTGCCGATCTCATCGATAACAATCGCCTCCGGCATATGGTTTTCCACAGCTTCAATCATAACCGCATGCTGCATGGTGGGTTTGGGCACCTGCATTCTTCTCGCATGCCCGATGGCCGGATGCGGTATATCCCCGTCACCGGCAATCTCATTTGAGGTATCCACGATAACAACCCTCTTCTTCACTTCGTCGGCCAGGACACGGGCAACTTCCCTCAGCATGGTCGTTTTGCCCACGCCAGGGCGTCCCAGAAGCAGGATATTTCTGCCCGATTGAACTAGGTCCTCGATCAGACTCACCGTGCCGAAGACGGCCCGGCCCACCCGACACGTTAGACCGACAATGCGCCCCTGGCGGTTGCGAATGGCGGAGATACGGTGCAAAGTGCGTTCAATGCCGGCACGATTGTCATCATTGAAGACACCGATCCGCGAGGCTACATATTCCAGATCTTCCTGGGCAATATCCTTCGGGCTGAGGACTATCTCGTAGGTATGGAATCTGGCCTCCGGGGGTCGGCCCAGATCCATCACCACCTCTAGAAGCTGACTGCGGTCTTCTCGTTCGCGTAGTGGAGTGGAGACGAACGGCGGCAGGATGCCTAGCAACGCGTCCGAGTCATCGATGATCGTCTTCTGCATCATCCTCCCATGTTAAGCGCCCACAGGCATGAGGCAGGGTTCCTGTGCTCTCACCAGCAGATCCTTGGCTAGCACAGAGTACCGCGAAGTCTGACCGAAACCCCGCCTCTCCAGCAATCGGAGCAGCGCAAGGTCAAACTCGGGGACCAGACAATACAAATACCGACAATCACTGAGGCACGTCAGACCGTATTCCACCACGCGTTCCAGTTCATCATCGGAAGTCGCCATTGCCTCAAGCTGCCCCCTGTTTCCATCGGTCTCGAATGCTGTCCAGCCCACAAAGCCGCCCTGCCTCTCCAGGACCCACTCCTGCCCTACGCTCCTGTCCCTGTTGGCTTTCCATTGCGCGAAGGCGGCTCCCTCAACCCTGCGAACCGGGGTGGGGACGCACTTCTGGTAAAGCTCGAAGACTCTGTACTCATCATCGACTTGCCTGCGTCGGGGTGACGACTCCGAAGAGGCCTGGCCCGCCGTGGCTGCGCTGGCCAGATCCTTATCCTTCCCCTTGTCCAGCCAATAGAGACGCTCCGTGAGGTAGGGCACGAAACCGGCCTGCTCAGCAGCACTCAGAAGCGGGCTTGTATCCGGAAGACGGAGGAAGACCTTTTCCACGGCCAGCTCTCCTCCGGCCAGGCTGACCTGTTCCAGGAGCGAGATGCAGCAATCGCCATCCTGATCGCGAAGCAGAAGCCGGTCCACTTCCCAGGCCTGGGGGCTGCAGCGATCCCTGACTGAAGAGAGCCCGCGCAGGGCAAAACCCTCCGTGCACACCCAGACACAGTACTTCCCCCGGGGGCTGAACCACTGACCCAGGAGATTGGCCAGGCCTCCAAAGAGGGTTGCTCTCTTGGCTACATTGCCTTTCGTTCTGGCCTTGTTAGACAGCGATCTCCCCTGGAGGGCAATATCCAACACGTCCAAAGGCAAGAACGAGCGAACCATCGACTCCGCTCTACCAACCCCGGGTGGCCAGTAGCTCCTCCTTGGGGATCGTCTTTATGTCAAGCCCAGGCATCGCCGCACGCAGTCCTTTTGATACCTCGGCGATGATCCTGGCATCGCGGCAGTGGGTAGTAGCTTTGACAATCGCCTTGGCTCTGGCTGAAGGATCACTGGACTTGAAGACACCTGAGCCCACGAAGACGCCGTCAGACCCCAACTGCATCATCAGAGCTGCATCTGCCGGGGTGGCGATTCCCCCAGCGGCGAAATTGACCACCGGCAGCTTACCTGTTCGATGAACGTCCAGCACCAGTTCAAAGGGTGCTCCGATGGCCTTCGCCTCTGCCACCAGTTCCTCTTCCCGCATGTTCACCAGCTTGTGGATTTCCCCCATGACCGCCCTCATATGCCTTACCGCTTCAACGATATTCCCCGTTCCCGCCTCCCCTTTGGTGCGAATCATGGCTGCCCCTTCGGCAACGCGACGCAGGGCTTCTCCCAGGTCACGACAACCACAGACAAAGGGGACTTTGAAATCATGCTTCCAGACATGGTAGTTCTCGTCAGCGGGGGTAAGCACCTCAGACTCATCTATGAAATCCACACCGAGGGCCTCCAGCACCTGTGCCTCCACGAAGTGTCCGATACGGCACTTGGCCATTACCGGAATGCTCACAGCCGCCCTGATAGCCAGGATCACATCGGGATCAGCCATGCGGGCCACGCCGCCGGCAGCACGAATATCTGCTGGAACCCTTTCCAATGCCATCACCGCACAAGCCCCAGCCTCCTCCGCGATCTTGGCATGCTCCGGCGTGACCACATCCATGATCACACCACCCTTCAGCATTTGAGCCAGACCGGTCTTGACAGTCCAGGTCCCCTTCTCCATCCTTGTCCTTACCTCCTACGCTCCTCCACAGGGCATTGACGATCCTGCCAGCATTAGTCCTTAATGCCCTAACAGCGCAAACCCGCCCTCACAGCATCCGTCTGCGCCACACTCCTATTCTAAGGGTTGTCGCAGCCGTTTATCAAGTACCGTGCTTGACTTCAACACGCATATTTGATAAGTTCATCTCGCTGCGGGCGATTAGCTCAGTGGTTAGAGCGCTGCGTTGACATCGCAGAGGTCACTGGTTCAAGTCCAGTATCGCCCACCGTATTTATGTCTGCTTGCTGCTCATCGTCTAATGACATGCTTGCAGGAGTGTAGCAGAAGTCGGCAGATCACTTGTTGCGTGTCTCCGCAGCAATCCTTTTGGCGAAGCGCGTTTAGGTTCGCACAGACGTCCCGACGTTTGCCTGGGATTGCAGGCTTTCTATATCACAAATCGAGCTAACCATAGCCAAGACTTGTCTATTTAGACCTCCTCAGTGGTCATAAGATAGTACATATAGCCAAAAAGGATGCTTAGGATCCAGATTGGATGCCAGTCAGTCCGTAGCCAGTCCCAGAAATCATCATACCTTTGCCCGGGGTCCTCTTTCTCAGCTCTCATTACACCCCCTCGATATACATGCCGTGACTTTCCTTCATTTGCCACTTTTTGTTAGTATACTGCTCACTGTCTTGTTCAGGGTTTGGTCAGGTTTTAGGCTGAGGATGCGGTGGAAGTGCATCAAGATATTGCCGTTCCGACGGGGAAACTCAATCGGAAGGTCAATTGGCGAGGAATGAGCTGCAAAAGAGCGAGGTGATAGGATTGGACGAAAAGAGGCCCAGAAGCGCTGCCGATTTGAAGCTGGAGAATCTCTCTAGAGACGAGCTGATCGACTTGGTGAACTTGTCCTCCAGAATGATATTGGCTTTGGACGGCTTCTGGTACCTTTCCGTCAAGGAACTGGCTGGCAACGACAAAGCCTTGGACCGCGACAACTGGGTCTGGGACAAGGTCATGAAGTTCTATGTAAACGAGCTAGCCATGCTCCTCAACGTTCAGGGAAGGGATGTCGCTGATTACATGAAGGTGATGGGCCCCAGGCCAGAGGGCCTTCTTCTCGAAGAAAGGGCGGAGTTGTTGAATCGGAATGATGCCATTCGAACCGTCACCTA
>JAFNFZ010000297.1 GCA_017885485.1 Chloroflexota bacterium | reverse complement strand
ATACCTCAGGAGACCTCCACATCGGGCACTGGTACGCAATGGCTCCCTCTGACGTGCATGCCCGCTTCAAGCGAATGCAGGGGTACAACGTTCTTCACCCCATGGGCTTCGACGCCTTCGGACTTCCGGCGGAGAATGCCGCCATCAAGCGAGGCATTCACCCATTCAACTGGACTATGCAGAACGTCGAGAACATGCGTCGCCAGTTGAAGAGCATCGGGGCATGCTACGACTGGAGCCGAGAGGTAATCACCTGCCTGCCTGAATACTATAGATGGACACAGTGGCTCTTCCTCAAGCTGTTCGAAGGCGGCCTAGCGTATCGAGCCAAGGCCCCCGTGAACTGGTGCCCCAACTGCCAGACTGTGCTGGCTAACGAACAGGTCATTGAAGGCGGGCGATGTGAGCGTTGCGACACATCGGTGACAAAGGAAGACCTGGAGCAGTGGTTCTTCCGAATCACCCGCTATGCCGATGAGCTATCGGACCACTCCAGGATAGAATGGCCAGAACGAATCGGCACAATGCAGAAGAACTGGATTGGACGCAGTGATGGCGTGGAGATTTCATTCGGGCTGGACCACAGCGATGTAGAGGAAAAGGAAATCAGGGTGTTCACCACCCGCCCTGATACAGCCTTCGGCGTGACCTTTCTGGCACTGGCCCCAGAGCATCCTCTGGTGGCGAGACTGACCACTTCGGAACACAGGGCCAAGGTGGAGGAGTATATTGCCAGCTCAAGGCGTCAAACGGAGATCGAGCGCCTCTCCGCCGAGAAGGAAAAGACAGGCACATTCATCGGGGCGTATGCGACTAACAAGCTCTCCGGTGACCGCATCCCGCTGTGGATCGGGGACTACGTCCTCCTGAGCTACGGCACAGGGGCGGTGATGGGAGTGCCGGCACATGACAGTCGTGACTTCGACTTCGCCAAGCGATTCGGAATCCCTATTCGAGTGGTCATCGCGCCTCCCGGCTGGTCGGGGGAGGAGCTGGAGGAAGCCTATGTGGAGCCAGGCACAATGGTCAACTCTGGCCACTTCGATGGCATGCCCAGCGAGAGCGGCAAGGAAGCCATTGCCGACTTCATGGAGAACGAGGGTTGTGGCAAACGGGTGGTGAGCTACCATCTGCGCGACTGGCTGATCTCTCGCCAACGATACTGGGGGGCACCGATCCCCATTGTCTACTGCGACGCTTGCGGTATTGTCCCGGTGCCTGAGACAGGCCTTCCGGTGCTTCTGCCGGCGGATGCCGATTTCAGACCGACAGGTGAATCGCCTCTCAAGTATTGTCAGTCTTTCGTGAATACGAGTTGCCCCCGGTGCAAAGCCCCGGCCCGCAGGGAGACCGACACCATGGATACCTTCATGTGTTCATCATGGTACTTCCTGCGCTACGCCAGTCCCCACTATGATCGAGGCCCTTTTGACGAGAAAACGGTGAAATACTGGCTGCCGGTGGACCAGTACACAGGTGGAGCTGAGCATGCGGTAATGCATCTCCTGTATGCCCGTTTCTTCATCAAGGCAATTCGTGACCTGGGTCTGGTTGACTTCGGCGAACCGTTTACGCGCCTCTTCAACCAGGGAATCATCGTGGCCCAGAGACACAAGATGAGCAAGTCTCGCGGCAATGTTGTGAACCCCGACAACTATGTATCTGAGCTGGGTGCCGATACCGTTCGGGCCTACCTCATGTTCATAGGACCATGGGAACAGGGTGGAGAATGGGACGACAGAGGCATCAACGGCATGAGCCGCTGGCTCAATCGGGTGTGGAATATGATATTGCAGGGTAGGGAAACAGCCCTGCCCGAGGAAGCTCCGGACCAAGGAACTGCCAAGGAGCTGCGCCACAGAACACATAAGACAATCAAGAAGGTCACCGAGGATCTGGGGAAGTTCCGTTACAATACCATGCTGGCGTCGCTGATGGAGTTCAGCAACCACCTGGGGAAGGTGCTGGCAGAAGAATCGGTTGACGCCCAGTGCTGGCAGGAGGCTGTCGACACACTGATGCTGCTCCTGGCCCCTACGGCACCCCACCTGGCGGAGGAGCTTTGGACGAGGACTGGGCATCCGTACAGTATCCACCAGCAATCCTTCCCAGAGTGGGATGAGGAACTGGCAGCCGAAGAACAGATCACCTTTGTCATCCAGATCAACGGCAAGGTCAGAGACAAGATCATGGTCCCTGCCTCCATCGCTGAAGCAGAAGCCCGAGAATTGGCACTGTCGCAACCACGAGTGAAAGCCTTTCTGGAGGGAAGACAACTGGCCAGCGTGGTGTATGTGCCGCGGAGACTGGTGAATCTCGTGGTGAAATAGAAGAGAGATCATATTGGAGAGGAGTGAGAAGATATCGAGAAAGACATGTCCCAAGAGAACAAGGCAAGAACCAGAGGATTGGCTACGATAGCAGGGCACTGCTGCAAACGACAGTTGAAGGAGGAGATTTGAGCTACAAGTACATCATCTACGAAGTGAAAGACCAGATCGCGACAATCACCCTGAACAAACCGGACAAGATGAATGCATTCCAGTGGATAGGGCGGGGGGAGGATGCGCAGGAAGTGTGGAATGCCTTCGACCAGGCAGCCGATGACGACGACGTGAAAGTGATAATCCTCAAGGGGTCCGGGCGTGCCTTCACAGTCGGCCACGATTTGACCAAGGTGGGCTTCATCTATGGCATGGGCACGGGGAAAGCCGGGGAGCGCAAACCCAGCCAGAGGATAAGGCTGAAGTACGACAAAATGGGCATGGACGACAACATGATGCACGTGTTCCTGAACCCCAAGATAACCATCTCACAGCTTCACGGCTACTGCATCGGCGGCGGAGTCTATTTCCCTCTCCTGTGCGACCTGGCAGTGGCAGCCGAGGATGCCAAGCTGGGCTTAACAGAGCAGAGGCTGGGGTTCTCAGGCAGCGGCGTGCTGGGCATAACACATCTGATCTACACCGTGGGCATGAAGAGAGCCATGGAACTCCTGCTTACCGGGAAGACGATATCAGGCAAGGAAGCCGCTGAGATCGGCCTGGTCAACAGGGCTGTTCCGGCAGACAAGCTGGACGAGGAGACTCGAAAGCTGGCGACAGCAATGACCCTTCTTCCCCGTGACGGCATTGCCATCGGCAAGGCCACCCGCCATATCATCTTCGATCGGATAGGGTTGATCAGCGACTTCATCCCGGCCTACATTTCGCACACGCTGTTCACCAATCTGAGGTGGGAGGATGATGAATTCAACTTCTTCAAGGAGAGGAGAGACAGAGGTGGCGCCAAGGATGCCTTCCATGCGAGGGATCAGCGCTACAAGAGCCTGGGGTTATAAGCAAGAGCACAGGTTGATCCTTTCCGAGGAAGACTGCCTCAACGAAAGGCTTCGTACAGACGAAGCCTTTCGTTCTTTTTGGCTTCATTGTTCGGCTGAAATTCGGTGTGTTATACTGGGCTGACGAGAGCCAATTTCGAAGGGAGCCGCATGATTGACGAATTGAAGGTGTTTACCGGCAATGCCCACCCTGGTCTGGCCCAGGGAATATCCGACTATCTGGGCATACCTTTGGGCAAGGCCGAAGTCAGTGAGTTCAGCAATGAGAACACATTCGTTCGGTTGCTGGAGAGTGTGAGAGAGAGGGATGTTTTTGTCGTCCAGCCAATCTGCTCCCCGGTGAACAGAAGCCTGATGGAACTCCTGATAATGCTCGATGCTGTGAAGCGTGCCTCGGCAGGAAGGATAACCGCGGTGGTTCCCTACTATGGCTATGGGCGTACAGACAAGAAGGACCAGCCACGCGTCCCGATAACCGCCAGACTGATAGCCGACCTCATCACGGTGGCAGGAGCCAACAGGCTGCTGACCATGGATTTGCACGCCGGACAGATTCAGGGCTTCTTCCAGATACCCGTGGACGAACTCACCGCACTCCACCTTATGACCCGCTATTTCAAGAAGAAGGCGATAGACAATCTGGTGGTGGTAGCTACAGATATCGGGATTTCCAAGAGGGCACGTGATCTGGCAGAGAGACTCAACGTGCCCCTGGTTATCATCGAGAAAAGGAGGATCGGCAACACCGGCAGGCCCGAGACGCTCAATGTGATTGGCGACGTCAAGGGGATGCGGGCTCTGACCCTGGACGATGAGATTGACACGGCGGGGTCGCTGGTCGGTGCTGTAGCGGCTCTACACCAGCAGGGGGCAAAGGAGATCTACGCCTGCTGCACCCATGCCGTTCTCTCCGGGCCCGCGATCGAGAACATTCAGTCTTGCCCAGTGAAGGAAGTGGTGGTCACAGATACTATCCCAGTCACCGGGAACAAGAAGATCAAGAAGATCACCGTTCTGTCGGTGGCTCCTTTGCTGGGAGAGGCAATCCATAGGATACACACAGGTCTGTCCATGGGTGCCATGTTCGAAGAATTCGACGCGTAGTGCAGAAGACATGCTGAAGTGGTTAGGCAGCCTCCTGGATTCAAATGAGAGGGAGATAGGGCGGCTGCAACCCCTGGTGGCCAGGATAAATGCGCTGGAGCCGGAACTCGAGCGTCTCAGCGACGCCGAGCTGCGCAGCAAGACCGATCAATTCAGAGCCCGCTACCAGGAGAAGAACAAGCTCGACGAACTCCTCCCCGAGGCCTTCGCCGCCGTGCGGGAGGCAGCCAGACGCACCATCGGTCTCCGCCACTTTGACGTCCAACTCATCGGCGGGATCGTTCTCCACCAGGGCAAGATCGCAGAAATGAAGACCGGCGAAGGGAAGACGCTGGTAGCCACCCTGCCTTTGTACCTCAATTCCATAACCGGCCAGGGATGCCACCTGGTCACCGTCAACGATTACCTGGCGAAGCGCGACTGCCATTGGATGGGGCCGATCTATCACGCACTGGGGATGAGCGTGGCTGCCATCCAACACCAGGACCCATCAAACACCCAGCCTGCATCTCTTGTCTACGATCCAGAGTATGCCTCCGAAGACCAGAGGTGGCACTACCTCCGCCCCGTCTCGCGCCGGCAGGCATACCAGGCTGACATCACCTACGGCACCAACAACGAGTTTGGTTTCGATTACCTCCGAGACAACATGGTCTTCGACCTGTCGCACTGCGTACAACGTCCCTTGAACTATGCCATCGTGGACGAGGTGGACTACATTCTCATTGACGAAGCCCGCACTCCACTGATCATCAGCGGTGCAGCTTCAAAGTCAGCCGATAAATACAAGACTTTCGCCAAGCTTGTTTCTCAACTGGTGAGAGAAGTGGATTATCACGTTGATGAGAAAGACAGAGCAGTCTACCTCACTGAGGAAGGTACTCCAAAGATGGAGCACATGCTCAAGAATGAAGGGCTGGGTTCTAGCACAGAGCCTCACAGGTACTACCTGGATAGTGCGCTTAAAGCTCGCACTCTGTTCCAACGTGACAAGGACTACGCAATAGTGAAAGGGAAGATCGTCATCGTCGACGAATTCACCGGCCGACTGATGCCGGGACGAAGATACTCTGAAGGGCTGCACCAGGCCATCGAGGCCAAGGAACACGTGGAGATAGAAGCTGAGAGCTCGACACTGGCGACTATCACCTTCCAGAACTACTTCAGACTGTACCGGAGGCTGGCAGGAATGACGGGCACGGCAGCGACTGAGGCCGAGGAGTTCAGTAGAATATACAAGCTTGAGGTAGCGGTCATCCCCACTAACAAGGAGATGATTCGCGAAGATTACCCTGATCAAATATACAAGAACGACGAAGCCAAATTCAGAGCCGTATGCAACGAGATAGAGA
>JAFNFZ010000296.1 GCA_017885485.1 Chloroflexota bacterium | reverse complement strand
GCCCTGCGATTCGCGGGCCATCAACCTGCTCCTCAATGAGAGCCAGATTCAAAGGGATAAGATCCACATCATTGGCGTGGTCTGCCCAGGAGTGGTGGAGAGACATTGGGGACAGACCAGCGCGAAACTGCTCAACGCCTGCCAGGTGTGCCAGCAGCACGTCCCGGTAGTCTACGATTCTCTGGCAGGCGAAGCGCTTTCAGAGCCGACTGTGATCGAGCCGTATCCCGATGTGGCCGGGATGGAAGCAAAACCGGCAGAGGAGAGGCGTGCCTTCTGGGAAGAGCAGTTCAGCCGCTGTATACGCTGCTATGCCTGTCGTCAGACCTGTCCTGGCTGCTACTGCCCCGAGTGCTTCGCGGAGCGACTGGATCCCTTGTGGGTCGGTATCAGGATCGCTCCCGGGGAGAACGAGGTATGGAATGCCATACGTGCCTTCCATCTGGCAGGCCGATGTATCGGCTGCTACCACTGTGAACAAGTCTGCCCGGTGGACATCCGCCTCAGCCTGCTCAACCGAAAGCTGGAGAAGGAGGTCCGGGAGTTGTTCGATTTCCGGGCAGGCATGGATGCGGAAACCTCACCACCATTCTCTACATTCAGAAAAGACGAAAAGCTGGGCATTGGCGAATGAGTCAGTTCATCTCGAAGCAGCATCTCATTTCGTGGTTGGGCCAGTTGATGGGGACTCGCCATCTGGTAGCGCCGACCAAGGTTGATGGCCTCGTCCTGTTCAGAAGGGTCAGCCGCACAGAAGACGTTGTCCTCGATGCCGAGAACGCGACTCTATCACCCAAGGAATGGTTGTTTCCCAAGACAGAGACGCTCTTCTACATCGAGAGGAAAGATGGAAAGGCGGAGTTGGTGCCTGCCGAAATAGACAAGGAAACCGTGATCTTCGGCATTCGACCCTGCGATGCCAGAGGTATCACCATGCTGGATTTGCCCTATCTGGCAGACCCGGCCGACACCTTCTACCGTCAGCATCGTGAGAAGACCATCCTGGTGGGGCTTTCCTGTTTGACTGCCTGCCCAGAATGCTTCTGTGAGAGCATGGGCGGTGGTCCGCACGACACCGCTCAACTTGATATCATGCTCACGGAAGTGAAGGACGGGTATCTGGTCCATAACATCACAGAGAAGGGCAAGTCGTTGCTGCCAGAGACACTCTTGTCGAAGGCGAGTCTGCCAAAACCGAAGTCCCCCAAGACCGCGTCTGTCCCCAGCGAAGGGGTGGTAGAGAAGATGCGTCAAGCTTTCGACAGCCCCTACTGGGGGCGGGTGGCAGACAGGTGNNGGACATGATCCCCGGGCCAACAAGGGAGCCCGGATGAGGCAGAGATTCAGCCACAAACTCCTCTACTTCCCGGAGCAGTTCGGTCCCCTGCATTGCGTTGGTTGTGGCAGATGTGTCCGATCCTGCCCGGTGAACATAGACATAAGAGAGATCATACACGACGTCCAGATGANNGCCGAGGTGAAGGGCAATTTCAGCTACAAGCCGGGCCAATTCATCTTTGTCTCAGCATTCGGCACGGGCGAGTCTCCTTTCGGGCTGACCTCCGTTGCATACCGCAGAGGGCCACTGGAGGTGGCCGTGAGGAAGGTGGGGACGGTCACCAGCTCGCTGCACGAGTTGGAGCCTGGAGCCTCCGTGGGGGTAAGAGGCCCGTTCGGCAATCATTTCCCACTCGATGATTTCAAAGGGAAGAACATTCACATCATCGGAGGCGGCATCGGTTTCGCACCGCTGCGACCAGTTATTCTCACCATTCTGGATCACAGATCCGACTATGGAGACCTACTCATACTCAATGGAGCCCGTACTCCACAGGACCTGGTCTTCGCCAGCGAATTCGATACGTGGGCAGCCTCTCCGAAGACCAGGTTGGAGCTGACCGTCGACGCTGGCGACAAGAGCTGGACGGGGCGTGTGGCCCTTATCCCCTCGGTGGTCAAGGAATTGAATCTCTCACCGAAAAACGCTTTCGCCGTCATCTGCGGTCCGCCAATCATGATCCACTTCACCCTGATTGAACTCAAGAAGCTGGGCTTCGCCGATCGTCAGATCGTCACCACCCTCGAAGGCAAGATGAAGTGCGGTCTCGGCAAGTGCGCCCGCTGCAACGTGGGCGACAAGTACATCTGCAAAGACGGACCAGTCTTCACCCTGGAGCAGATCTCAACGCTGCTGGAGCAGTTCTAAGGATAGCCTAGAGCAGACTCACCACTCTCCCAGGACGTCACACCTGATTCCCAGCTCAAACCAAACCAGAGCCCCACTGCCGGAGAGCGACCACCACTATCATGGACAGACTGATTCACAATATGAGAATATAGTGTGGTTGAAGATCTTTGGCATTCCGGAGACTACTGAAGTATGCTTCGAAAGCATGGTCTTCACTTAGTGCTGCTTCTCGCGGCTGGAGCAACGCTCTGGCATTTTCTCGGCCCTGACCCCACCCCCGCAGCCGGTCTCTTCGGCATGACAGGGCTGGTAGCTCTCCTGGCAATGGTCAGCAGCGCCCTCGGCCCTTTCACCGGGGGCAATGAGGCTGAATGGACCATGTATCTGGAGAAGGCCTTGAAGGCCGAGAGGGACAGGCTGATGGCCATGCTCAACACCATGGAAGAGGGTGTGGCCATTATCGGCCCGGACCACAAGATACGCTTCATGAACCCCAGTATGGTGAGAGACTTCGGCAATGGCATCGGCGCCCGGTGCTACCAGCACCTCTATGGCTTCAATGAGCCCTGCAATGAGATCTGCAAGCTTCCGGAAGTGGTCAGAGGCTCCACCGGCAGATGGGACTACACCTTTGCCGATGGCAGAACGTATGACATGATGGCCGCACCGTTCGCCGACTCCGACGAGAGCCCCTGTATGCTGGCCACGTTCAGAAATGTCACGCGACAGAAGCTGGTGGAGCTTGAGCTTATCAAGCTGAACCGGTTGAAATCCGACCTTCTGTCAAACGTCTCACACGAACTCAAATCGCCCCTGACCTCTATCAAGGGAATCATCAGCAGTCTACTGCAGGAAGACATAAGATGGGATGATGCCACGGGCAAGATGCTGCTGGCGGGCATAAGCGAGGAATCGGATCGACTGGCCAGCCTGGTAACCAACCTTCTGAACATGAGCAAACTGGAAGCAGGAGTCTGGGGCCCAGAAAAGGAGCCCTGCGAAATATCAGAGATCATCCATGAGACCCTGGAGCGCCAGAAATGGGTTCACAAGGACCACGTTTTCGAGGCTGAGATGCCATCCGACCTGCCGGAAATCAATGCCGACTCGAATCAGATCAAGCAAGTACTGGTCAACCTTCTGGAGAACGCAGCGGCCTATTCTGAAGAAGCAACCAGGGTACTGGTGAGGGCCAGAACGGTGGACGGGGAGGTTGAGGTGTCTGTGTCTGATCAGGGTATAGGCATACCAACGGAAGAGCTGGAAAAGGTCTTCGACAAGTTCTACCGTGGCAGTCAGAAACGCCGCCGACCAGGAGGCACCGGGCTGGGTCTGGCTATCTGCAAGTCCATTGTCCTGGCTCACGGAGGGAGAATATGGGCGGAGAGCCAACCGGGGAGCGGGAGCACTTTCTACTTCACACTGCCAACAGGTGAGCACACCAAGAAATAGGGGCGCCGAAGGCGATGGCCAAGAAAACCAAGATCCTGGTCGCCGATGATGAACCCAAGATACTCATGTTTGTTCGAGCCAACCTGGAGGCTCGAGGCTATGAAGTCCATACTGCACGGGACGGAGTCGAGGCTGTGGACACGGCGAGTCTCGTTTCCCCGGATGTGGTTGTCCTTGATGTCAACATGCCGCGTATGGATGGCATCGAGGCCTGCCGCCGTATCAGGGAATGGGGGACCATGCCCATAATCATTCTCAGCGTAAGGGGAGACGAAAGGGACAAGGTGCAAGCCCTGGACGAAGGCGCAGATGACTACATGACCAAGCCGTTTGGCCTAGACGAACTGCTGGCCAGGATAAGGGTTGCTCTGCGACATTCGACAGGCTTGGTGAGCACTGCTCCCTCCTTGAAAGCCGGCGATTTGGAGATCGATTTCGCCAGTCGGGTGGTCAGAAGGCATGGCGAGGTGTTGAAGCTGACAAAGACGGAGTACGAACTGCTGGCCTACCTGGCGTCAAACCCGGGCAAAGTGCTGACACACAAACAGATACTGCACAGCGTTTGGGGCCCGGAATATGGTGAGGAAAGTGAGTATGTCCGCGTCTTCATCAGGCAGCTCCGGAGCAAGATCGAAGACGATCCTTCAAGCCCAAACCTCATCATTACCGAACCACGCGTAGGATATCGATTTGCCGCCGGGGCTGCCTAGAGACGGAGTCATTCAGGGTATATCCTCCAGCGTGACCCAGCCTTCCTTCAAGGCTCGTACCACAGCCTCCGTCCGCGAACTAACCTGCAACTTGTTGAATATGTGCCCCAGGTGCCCCTGCACAGTCCGTATGCTCAGACTAAGTTCCTTGGCTATGTCAGCATTGCTCAGGCCATGAGTGGCAAACCTCAGTATCTCCTTCTCTCGATCACTCAGCACGTCTGGAGTCCTGGCCGAAGGCTCTTTCCCACCACCAGCCACGAACCGGTTCAGTACCTTCCTGGCTACAGAAGGATGTAACACTGACTCCCCGGCATATACCGCCCGTACCGCATCGATCAACTCGCGACTGCGCACGCTCTTCAATAAGTAACCTGCTGCGCCAGCCTCCAGCAGACTGAAGACGAACTGATCGTCATCATATGCCGACAAGATCAGCACCGTCACCGAAGGACAGCGCGCCTTGATCTGCCTGGTCGCCTCTATTCCATCAAGCTTCGGCATCGATATGTCCACTATGGCCACGTCAGGCCTCGTCTCCTCAGCCAGCTTTATGGCCTCTTCTCCGTCAACAGCTTCCCCGACCACCTCCATGTCACCCTCCTGCTCCAGCATCCTCCTTGTCCCCTCACGCACGACCGCGTGGTCATCCGCTATCAGCACTCGTATCTTGCCCATGACAGCCCCTCCCGTAGGTTCGGCAGATTATAGCATCATGCGCCAAATCAGCCCCAGCGAAAAATTACCCGATCCAGTAGGCATAAATGCCTACCCGATACTGGAGGCATACGAGTTTTCGGCAAGGGCAAACAGGCATTGTTGCGGAAGCCGCCCTTGTCAACGAGATGCTAACTTAGTCTTCGGGGGTAAGAGACATAGATATGATGAGCAGCGCAGAAACTCCCTTCTTCGGCTTCCCTTGTGCATATCTGCTCTTACCTCCACACTTTGATAACTGATACGGTTGAGGATAAGTATGGCATCCCAGAGAGAGTGGGGGGACGGGGAAGGAGGTACAAGCTATGGAGTGGGAATTCATAGTGGCTCTGGCAGTGGCAATTCCCATCGTTCTGCTGCCTGTAGCGTTTGTGTGGTACCTCAACCTGGGCGGCATTTACGCCGCCTTCAGAGAGGCGCGAAGGAAGCGATCTGCAAAGGAACACCGGACTGGTGCAGTTACCGATGAGCCCAAAGCATAGAGCGTCGACCAATGTCAGATCGTCAGGTGTCTATGCCAGGTGATCTTCTGGTGCCATGATTTGAGCCACATTATCTAGGAGGCAAGCGATGAAACAGGGAGACCGGAAATCTCGGGCAAAACGAAAAGGCAGCCCCGGGGAATCTGCTATACCGTTGAAGGAGGTCAAGCGAATTGTCGCTGCCAACAACGGAAAGGCTGGATCGTTGATCAGGGTTCTTCAACAAGCTCAAGGACTAATGGGCT
>JAFNFZ010000295.1:3864-4434 GCA_017885485.1 Chloroflexota bacterium | reverse complement strand
GAACTGTACCGCTTGCCTGATCTTATCGCTGATCCAATACGATCGCCCCGAGACTCTGAAGTACTCCTGAAGAACACCCTCTGAAAGGTTCCTTACCTCGGCTGAGCGACAAGGTCCACCATCTCGAGCTCTGCTCAACGCGACTTCGTCAACATCAGTAGCCATGATCCTATGATGGTGTCCAGGACAGATTCTGTTCAATATGATCGCTAACGAGTAAGGCTCGCATCCACTTGAACAGCCTGCACACCAGATGTTCAAACGACGGCCGTGTGTCAATAATCGGGGCAGTATCAACGCTTCGAGTTGCTCAAACGCCGACTGGTCGCGGAAGAACTCGGTAACCTTGATGGTCAGGAATGCAAGCAGTTCACGCAGTTTGGTCTGGTCCCTTTCGAGCATGCGACAGTAGCTGGCAATGTTCGGCGCAGGCGTCCGAGAGACAAACCCATTCAGACGGCGCCGCATCTGCCGTTCCCCGTAGCTGCCAAGATCTATCCCCGCCAGATCCCTTATTCTCGTCTTGAGGTATGCATACTCTCTGTCGTCCATTGTCAGGTCTTCCTCTGC
>JAFNFZ010000295.1:0-3857 GCA_017885485.1 Chloroflexota bacterium | reverse complement strand
GCCCTCCCTGACTCCACCACACTCCTGGGCATTCCATAGATCACACTCGTAGCCTCATCCTGAACGATTACTCTGCCCCCAGCTTTGCTGATAATCGCCGCACCATTTCTGCCATCACAGCCCATACCTGTGAGCACTACACCGATGCAGCCAGCCCCATAGACGGCAGCTGCCGACTCCATCGTCACATCGACAGCAGGACGCAGCCCATGTCTCGGCGGCTCGGTGTTGCTCAGGCTCACCGTGTCGCCTGAACCCACCACAAGGTGATAGCCACCCGGAGCCAGCAGAGCTTGGCCAGGTCTGATCGGATCGCCGGTTTCGGCTTCCTTCACTCCCATCTGAGCCAACTGATCCAGTCTCTTAGCCAGAGACCCCGTGAATCCCGCCGGCATGTGCTGTACTATCAGCACCGCCGCAGGAATGTCGCCAGGAAGATCTGGAACAAGGTCGCAGAGCGCTTTTGGACCACCCGTTGAACTGCCGATAACCACTACACTCTGAGGCCTTGACCGGCCACGCATCCTCGGCAAGTCATGTTTCGGGAAGTTCGTTCTCGCTTCCCTCGTTTTGTTCCCCTTCCCCATTTCCGTCAGTCTGCCTAAGTCCACCTTAGCTGCCAGCTTGATCTTCTCTATCAGGCTGCCCGCCGGTAGAGAAATTCTTCCCGAACTGGCCAGAGGCGACTTCGGAACGAAGTCAATTGCCCCTGCCTCCAGAGCGCGTATCGTTGTCTCCGCATCCTCAGTTGTCAGTCTGCTCAGTACTATGACAGGAGTGGGATACTCTGCCATAACCTTCTTCAGGGTGCTCATTCCATCCATCCTCGGCATCTCGATATCCAGCGTCACCACATCGGGCCGAATGCTCTTGATCTTCTCAATGGCATCGATCCCGTCTACAGCAGTGCCAACTACCTCTACCTCAGGATCCGATCCGATCTCTCTCGAGATCACCACCCGGGCGAAGGCAGAATCATCGACCACAAGCACCCTTATTCGGCGACTCATCTTCTACAACCCTCAAAAGCAGAACATCTTCCGANNGCGCCGAGTTCCAGGGCCTCCATCACCATCGCTCTCTGGCCCATAGCCGAGACCATGGCCACCTTGGCATTGGGGTCGACTTCGATGATCTCCTTCAGCGCTGCTAGACCGTCCATATCCGGCATGGTGATATCCAGCAGCACAACATCCGGCCGGAGGGTTTTGTACATCTCGATTGCCTCCGCACCGTTCTTTGCCTCATCTACATTGAACCCCTGCTCAACAAGCAACCTGACACACTTCATCCGAGCGAAAACAGCATCATCTACCACCAGTATCCTTGCCATGTTTCACACTCCTCGCCATCCATGATAAGTGGATATCTCTTCTGTGCAGCTCCCATCGACCGCAGGTTATTCGGGCTGCACTTCACTTACTCGAATCGTTGACCCGTCTCCCAACCCACAAATGCCCATTTCGTATTCCAGATACTACAACTGAATCGTCACGTTCTTCGCGGTGCGAACAATCACTTTGCCCGATTTCACCCAGAACCATATAGACCGACCATGATGCCCTCCAGTATCATAGGCCGTTATCGGGATGCCCTCACGCTCAAGAGCGGCCTGCACTGCCGCCACATTCTTGCTGCCAACATCAAGCAGGCTATCTGGCATGGTGCCGCGAGTTACTGCGGCTCCGCCAGCGATCTTGGCTGTCATGCGAGATCTTGCCGCCCCCTGACCTTCCAGTCCCCGAATCAGATGGGCAGTCCCGCTATCAGCATACTTGCCGGGATATGTAGAACTCACAGGCCTGCTGCCGCCGGACGGAAGCACCACATGAGTCATGCCACCAACGTGTGTCAACAGGTCAAATATGCACACCACAACACAGGAACCCAACCCAAATGAAGCCAGCACTACCTCAGGGTCTCGCGTCACCTGCACCTCACCCAGGCCAACAACCGTGACTGCGCTATGGCCGCTAGGGCTCAGTATGCTGTCAACCGGAGCGCATTCAGTTAGCATCTCTGCCTCACCCCTGAATGCTCCAATATGACCCTCAGGAAACTCACCGACGGGATCACCAGGAAAGTCCCGCTGGCCTGGCGATCCTCTGTGCCAAAGGTCGTCTCTGAGACAAACACATCGTCACTCTCTTGCACAATCTCGACAACGGCAACATCCATAATCGCCCCCGCCATGTCCAGGATCACATCTGGGGGAGAAGGACGGAGGGACATACCCAGACTGTCGGCTATTGCATTCAGGTAACAGGACCCAATCACGTTGCCCAGTTCTGCCAACGCAGATTGCTCCATCTCCTCCAGGCTCTGGGTTGACCCAGGGGCATTACCCAGCAGCATATCGATGATCGCGAAGGCAACTTCAGGTTGATGAACCAGCAGGATGTGTCCCGTAGCATCGCCGGTGAAAGTCAAGTATATCCCTATCACCAGCTTCTCAGGCCCACCGACCAACTGCGGTGCTTCCCTGGCTGGGACCTGCCGCAAACTGAGTGATTTGATCTTGATTTGTTGATTCACCATCGTCGCGAGACCAGCCATGGCGTTGTCGATTCCTTTGAGAGCCAGGTTGCTCCAGACCCTCATCTCATCCTTGTACAGCGTCATGTCTTCGCGCATGCCTTCCCCTCCTTCAGGCCTGATACGGCCGTTTTCCTCAGGACAATGATTGCCAGTTCTACTCATATCCTCAGTCAGTTCCTGCTCGTTGAAGTTCTGATCAAAGTCGGCATGTCCACTACCAGACCCACTCGTCCGTCGCCGAGGACGGTGGCCCCAGCCAGGGCCCGGGCGTTGGCTAGGTACTTGTTGAGAGGTTTGACGACGAACTCCTGCTGATCCACCAGTTCATCGACAACAACTCCGACCGCCTTCCTCTCATCGCCCGCCACAACGATGATCTGCGCTGCGTCGCCATCATTCACCGGCCCTTCAATGCACCGAACGGTCTCTATCCTCACCAGCGGAATTATCCTGTCCCTCAGTCTTACTATCTCCCTGCCCCTGATGGTCTTGATATCTTGTGGCCCCAGTCGCAGGATTTCCATCACCCCTGACAAGGGCATTATGTATGTCGTCCCACCCGAGCAAACCATCAATCCCTGGATGACAGCCACGGTAAGAGGCAGGACTATGGTGAACTTGGTGCCTTGGCCCAGTTTGCTTTCGACTCTCACCGAACCACCCAGAACTTCGATGTTTGCCTTGACCACATCCAATCCCACGCCTCGCCCCGATATCTCATTGACCATCTCGCTTGTCGATACCCCTGGCACGAAAATGAGATTCATCACCTCGTTGTCGGTGAGTCTGGATGCTTCGTCGGCCCCAATCAGCCCTTTCTGAACCGATGCATCCTTGACTCTGGCAGTGTCGATTCCTCTGCCATCGTCATCTAACGTGACAACAATATGCCCCTCTTCCTGAAATGCACACAAGCGGACAATGGCCGTCTCTGCCTTGCCAGCAGCCTTGCGTTCCTCCGGAGATTCGACCCCGTGGTCCACCGCATTCCTCAGCAAATGCACCAGCGGATCGCGTATCTTCTCGATGATAGTTCGATCAAGCTCTGTCTCTTCACCCTCAACCACAAAACTGAGCGTTTTCCCTTCCTGTCTCGCNNTGCAGTTCGTTTATGACCTTGACAATATGTTGAGAGGTCTGACTCAGGTCGCGGATCAGCTGGTCATCCCCATACCTGGATTCCAGCATCCTGTTGATTTGAACCATTCTCGAACGATCGATGACCAACTCCTCCACCATGTTCATCAGGTTGTCGAGAACACGGACATCAACACGCACACTCTGGGCAGCGACCCGTTCCTCCTGTCGTGCCGAAATCG
>JAFNFZ010000294.1:250-4537 GCA_017885485.1 Chloroflexota bacterium | reverse complement strand
TCGAGGTTACCGGCAAGCGTGAGGACGGCTATCACGGGATCGTCAGCGTGATGCAGGCCATCAGTCTCTGCGATGTCCTCAGCTTTGAGCCGAAGGAGTCCCTCTATTTGGCCTGCAATGTTCCGGAGCTTGTCTCTCCCAACAATCTGGTCTTAAAGGCGGCCAGGCTGATGCAGAGTCTGGCCGGTTCCGATTGTGGCGTGGCCATCTTTCTGGACAAGGGGATTCCTCTGGCCAGCGGACTGGGTGGCGGCAGCAGCGATGCTGCGGTGGTATTGCGGAGCCTCAATGACCTGTGGAGACTGAACCTGCCTCCAGGGAAGCTGCTGGAAGTGGCGGCGGGCCTGGGCTCCGATGTGCCTTTCTTCTGCTGCGGCAGCACGACGGCTCTGGCCGAAGGGAGAGGGGACAGGGTGGTTGCATTGCCTGCCCTGCCCAGAACCTGGATTGTCCTCCTGGTTCCCCCCGTCCGTATGGCGGACAAGACCCGGAGGATGTACGCTCGCCTTGATGACTCGCGGTTCACTCAGGGACAATATGCCCGGACAGTGGCTGCTCTGATCAAGCGTGGGCAAAGGGTCGCCTCCGATCTATGTTATAATGTCTTCGACGATATTGCCTTTTCGTTTTTCCCGGCCCTCGACCGGTACGCGCTCCGCTTTCGGGAGGCTGGAGCCAGAGAGGTGCATGTAGCAGGCGCCGGGCCTGTTCTTTTCACTGTCGCGGATGACAGAGCGCAAGGGCTCAGGATCTGCGAGAACTTGAAAAAGGAGAGGATGGAGTTTTACCTCGTAGAGACTCTTTGATGATGAGGACCGACGAATTCATAGCCGATCTGCAGGAGGCCATTCCGCGGGTGACCCCGAGGAGGGTGAGGACCCTCCTGCTATTGATGGCTGTGTCAGCGGCGTGTCTGGCCCTTCTCGTTGTCCTGTTCCATGTCATCCCTCAAGTCCAGCTGGCCGGGCTGATGAAGTATGACTACCTGGGCGTTTTTCTGTCGAACCTCATACCTTCGCTGAGCGTCATCGTACCGGCCCACCTCTTCTTCCCGGGCCAGGCAGTGAATGTGTTTGTGGCCTCTTTTGGGGGATCGCTCCTGTGGGTGGCCGTACTGGCTGCCCTGGGCAGCACTCTGGGAGAGGTGACCAGCTACTACGTGGGCTATGGTGGACTGCGTCTGCTGAAACTGGAACGTTTCGGGAGATACAGGACCGCAGAGAGGTGGATGAAGCAGCGCGGCTGGCTGGCTGTGGTCGTCTTTGCCTTCCTGCCGCTGTTCATTTTCGATTTCGCCGGAATTGCCGCCGGAGCGCTGAGACTGTCGCTGCCCAAGTTCCTCCTCTTTACGTACGTGGGTCGGCTGCCCCGGGCCATTATCGAGGTGTATTTCTATACCTGGGTCTTCCATAACCTCCTCTCCCAGTTGCCCCACTGGGTGAGTTCCCCTTTCTCCGGCTAATCCCGCAAGACGCTCACTGATCCGCGGACCACTACATGCGCCATGGCTGTTTCTTCTGCACGTTACTCCCTCCCTCATATGTCATCCCGCACACCTCTTCTCATGTCATCCCGCACTTGATGCGGGATCCACAACCCCGCGCCCCATGAGCTACGAGCCATGAGCTATCCGCCTCTGAGCTTGTGAACAAANNACGAGCCATGAGCTATCCGCCTCTGGCGGATCAGCCAATGTGGACGGCTATTGCCTTCATGAACCGGGAAGTGTCATACTCAAGAGCCTATGGAAAACCAGATACTGGTTTCGCTTGATTTGGAGACCACGGGACTTGATCCGGAGAAGGACCGCATTATTGAGATTGGAGCGGTCAAATTCCGGGGCGATGAGGTGCTGGAGACATTCAATACCCTGGTTGATCCCGGCTGCCCGCTATCGTACAGCATTAGACTGCTCACCGGCATTGCTGCAGAGGAGTTGGAGGATGCACCGGCCTTTTCAGAGGTGGCTGACGGACTGCGGGCCTTTGTTGGCGGCCACCCGATTCTGGGGCAGAACATCAGCTTTGATCTGGAATTCCTTTGCTCCCAGGGGCTGACCTTCTCCAATACAACGTACGACATTTTTGACATCACCAGCGTTCTCCATCCGCAGCTCACGGACTACAGTCTGGCCACGCTGGCCAGGGAACTGGGCATTCCAAACCCCATTCAACACCGTGCCCTCGCTGACGCCCTGGTGGTGAAAGACGTTACCCTGTCGCTGCTGGACAAAGCTTCAAGCCTGGAACTGCCTCTGATCGCGGAGATCAATCGGCTGACTGCGGGCAGCAACTGGGTATGGCGCTCTGTGTTCCTGGACCTGGAGAGAAGCAAAGTGGGCGAGGCCTCTCTCTGGGACAGGGAGGCCTGGGAGCTGAACTTCGTGCCTCAAGGGCTTGAGGTGCCGGAGGGGAAGCCTCTGGCTCCAAGGAGAGTCCCCCGGCCCCTGAACATCGCCAGTCTGAATTCGCTCCTGGGCGAGAGAGGCCCGCTGGCGGGCGCCTTCCCTGGGTTTGAGTACCGCCCGGGCCAGATAGCCATGATGCAGGAGATAGCCGATGGATTGAACAACCGTCAGCACTCCATTATCGAAGCCGGGACCGGCATCGGGAAGTCCATTGCCTATCTGCTGCCGGCTATGACCTACGCTCTGGAGAACAACAGGCCGGTGGTGGTGTCCACCAATACCATCAACCTCCAGGAACAGTTGATGAACAAGGACATCCCCGACCTGCTCAGGGCGTTGGATGAAGCGGGGAGCGCTCATATCGATGGAGACCTGCGCATAGCCCAACTTAAGGGCCGGAGCAACTACCTCTGCCTCAGGAGATGGAACTCTTGGCGCAAGGCCCCCGGACTGCCCTGGGAAGAGGCCAGGTTCCTCCTGCGACTGCTGCTCTGGATCTATGCCACCCCCGGTGGCGACCGTGCTGAACTCAGCATCACGGGGAACGAGTCTGCCCTGTGGAACAGGGTCTCCGCCTCGGAGGAGAACTGTGTGCTGGAGCGTTGTCCTCACTATCCGGATGGCTGTTTTCTCTATCGGGCCAGGCAGAAGGCGGAAGGAGCTCATCTGATCGTGGTCAACCATGCCCTGCTGCTGTCTGATCTGGCCAGAGGAGGGATACTGCCTGAATACGGCTGCCTCGTTGTTGACGAAGCGCATCACCTTGAGGAGGAAGCCACTGAGCAACTGGGATTCAAAGTGGCTGATCGGGACCTCCGCGCCTGTCTGGACCGATTCGGAGAGAAGAGCGGATTCCTGTTCTATCTGCGTAACTACCTGCGCACTGCCTCAGCCGGTGCTTCCAGGAAGAGGGAGATCAGGCAGAAGATCGAGGATTTGCAGGCTGGGGCGAGAGAGGCCCGCACCCGGGTGAATGAGTTCCTCGATGCGCTGACTCGTTTCCTGGGTCTCCAACATCGTGAAGAGCGGCAGGGGTATGAGCAGCGCCTGAGGTTGACAGGGGCACTGCGCCGTCAATCTGGGTGGGGCGAGGTGGAGGGCTCCTGGGGGGATGTTGACCTGGCACTGGGCACTATTGAGGATAGTCTGGATGAGCTTCACGCCATGATGGAGGATTTGCCCGATAGAAGAAATCCGGACTTGAACAGTTCACTTGGTGAGACATCGTATCTGCTGCAGCAGGTGCGGAGGATAAGAAGTGAGGTGAATTCCATCGTCGTCAGTCCCGAGGCACACTACGTCTACTGGGCCTCCATCAGGTCGGAAGGCGATCTCTGCCTGCATGCGGCTCCGGTGGACGTGGGAAACCTTCTGGATGAACCCCTGTTCTCCAGGAAGGACTGTGTGGTGCTTACCAGTGCGACACTGACGACTGACGGTAAATTCGATTATGTCAAAGGCTCTCTGGGATTAAGAGAGGCGAATGAATTGATGATAGCCTCTCCCTTCGACCATATGAAATCCACCATGATCTATCTCCCTGATGATATCCCGGAGCCCGACAGAGCCGGTTATCAACATGGCGTGGTGGAGGCACTGGTGGGGATTTGTCGGGCGACGCGGGGCCGCACATTGGCCCTGTTCACCTCGCACTCCGCTCTCCGCAGTGCGCATGGGGCCGTGCAGCCGATTCTTGATGAGGAGGGAATCCTGGTTCTGGGTCAGGGGATAGACGGCGGCCCGAGGAAGCTTCTGGTCAGGTTCAAGGATAATCCTCAGTCTCTGTTGATGGGCGCGGCCGCCTTTTGGGAAGGGGTTGACGTGGTCGGCCCCGCGCTGAGCGTGCTGGTCATCGCCCGCCTGCCTTTCGGCGTACCCAA
>JAFNFZ010000294.1:0-194 GCA_017885485.1 Chloroflexota bacterium | reverse complement strand
GTGCTCGATCGCCGGCTGCAGTCCAAGTCCTATGGCCGGGCCTTTTTGCAGTCACTGCCGAGGTGCACGGTGAAGAGCGGCTCCTTGCGGCAGATGCCCGATGAGGTGGTCAGGTGGCTGGGGGACTGACCGCTCCTGCCATTATGTTATGTCATGCCGCACTCCCCCTTTCATGTCATTCCGCACTTGATGCG
>JAFNFZ010000293.1 GCA_017885485.1 Chloroflexota bacterium | reverse complement strand
GGATGTGGTAGGGCATGATGAGGTGAGCACGAGTGCTGATGACCAGTTTTGAGGTATCAATGCCCTTGTCCCAGAGTTGCCTCAGTTCATCAAGGAGAACGGCAGGAGAGACAACCACGCCGCCACCGATGATGCAGGTTGTGTGGGCATGGAAAATGCCCGAAGGAACCAGGTGCAGCCTGAATTCGCCATACGGGTTATGGACCGTGTGTCCCGCATTGGGGCCACCGGAAAAACGAACCACCATGCTTGCCTTTTCGGCAAGCATGTCAACTATCTTTCCCTTCCCCTCATCACCCCACTGGGCGCCAACAACCGCGACTACTGACAATGAGACCTCGCAAAACGAGATAGTCCGATGGGTGGTAAGTGGACTACCGACTCATGTAACCCCAACCCAATGGTAGAGCAATGCCCGTTCGGTATCAAGTCCACTCCCATAATCCCCAGATGTTTGTTTCCCGCTCTCCCAAATATGCTTCCTTAGAAACATGTCTTTGACTCATCACACCCACCNNCACCTTCCAAGTTTCAACCCTTCAACCGATGAACCTCCACCTCAAGATCCGGGGCTTCATACCCCCGATGTTTGCTTCCTGCTCCCCCAAACGTGCTTCCTCAGAAAACACCTCTTTGATTCATCACACCCGTCCTCTCCTGCCTTCCGCGCTTCACTCGATGAACCTCCACGTCAACATCCCGGGCTTCATACCTCCGATTCCTTCTTCGTGAGTTGCCATACGTGAAGAAGTCGCTGAGCAACTGTCACGAAGGCAAGTGCAGCCAGCAAACTCAAGGCTACGACCACAGCATCTTCTATCCACTGCCCGATCATGAGCCCGATTGCCAGAACGATGACCCTCTCGGCCCGCGTGAATACCCCCACTTCGCATTTCAGCCCCAGCCCTTCGGCCCTGGCCCTGAGATAACTTACCATAACTGATCCCACAAAGGTTACATAAGGAAGCCACGCCTCCCAAGTGGTGCCATCATGATTGACATAATGGACCAAGATTCCGAAGAGTACGGCCGCCTCTGAGAGACGGTCGAGAGAGGAGTCAAGCATGGCTCCGAACTGCGTGGTCCGTCCTTTAGCCCGAGCCAGTGGCCCATCGAGCATATCAAAGGCCCCGGCCACAAGCACAAGCGCCCCTCCCACAACGAAATGCCCCCCTGCCAATGCTACTGCGGAGCCGATGCTGACCAGGAAGCCGATCACAGTCAACCCATTGGGAGATAGATGGGTCCTGCCGATAATGCTGACCAGTGGCGGAGTGAGGCGATCTGCCAGCCTGTGGCGCATCCCCGAGAGGCTAATCAACTACTTTGCCCCGGACAACTCCGCGTAGTAATCCAACGTCCTCTGGGCGATCGATTCCCAATTGTGTGCGTTGGCTTTCTCTCTTCCCTTGTTGATCATTTGCTCACGTCGATTCTCATCATTGGCCAGGGTAGTTATGGCACTGGCCAGGGCCGTCTCATCTCTGGGTTTCACCAGGATGCCGTCAACGCCATCGTTCACAACACTGGCATAGCCCTCGATGTNNTGAAGCTACGATTGGTTTGCCGGCGGCCATGGCCTCAAGCAATACCAGACCGAAGCTCTCCTGACCCACAGCCGGCATACAAAAAATATCTGCGGTGCGGTAGTAGCGCGGCAGGTCTGCATAGGGTACATGCCCCTTGAAGACAACGTCTTCCAGCTTGACCGATCTGACCCACCGTTCATATTCATGACGAGATCTGTCACCCGGACCCACCAGAATAAGTCTCGACTGAGGGAAGCGCTCCTTGACTATCCTGTACGCCTTGAGGAGGTATCGCACCCCTTTTCTCTCCTCAAGTCGGCTGACGAAGAGAAGATTCAGCTTACCATCACAGAAGTCCTCTATCGGTGGGACATCTGCCGAGAAGCGCTCCACATCAACACCATGCGGGATTACACGGTAGTCACCAGGGAAATACCTAGAGACGAACTTCATGGCTGGTTGAGAAACGGCGATCCTGCCATCGAGCTTGTCGTAGAATTTCTTCAAGATCGGCTTCCACAGCGAGTACCCGGCAGAGCGGCGATAGTAAGCGTGAAAGGTGGCCACATTCAGGGACTTTGACAGAGGAAGCACCATCCAGGGCAGTGACGGAAACAGTGGTTCGTGAAAGTGAAGTATTTCGAATTTCTCTTCGTCGAGTATCGCCTTGATCTTGGGCATGAGCCACAAAGACAGCGTTAGTCGAGCCACAGAACCATTTGAAGGATAGGGTATTGTTTTGCCGAGCGGGATGATGCGGGTGGTATCAGGCAGAGCTTTCTTGTTCGAGCATGGGGCGAGGATTTTGACCTGATGCCCTATCTTTGCCAGGTTAATGGCCAAGTTTGAGATGTGTGTGTTGACTCCACCCGGGTAGGCATAATCATAGGGCGAAACGAATCCTATCTTCATTTCTTGGGGGGACGGACCTGCCTCGCTACTTGTTTCTTCGATGGCAAGGTCTCGTTGCTCTTGCCGGTGATGAATGCCTCCAGCATCCGGCGCGCCTCGTCATCAGTGTACTGAATCGGGGGCGACTTCATGAAATACGAGCAGGGGGCCACCAGCGAGCCGCCGAGGCCTCTCTCCAGAGCCAGCTTACAGCATCGTATGGCATCAATGACGATCCCTGCCGAATTGGGACTGTCCCATACCTCGAGCTTAAGCTCGAGATTCAAAGGAACATTACCGAAGGTTGTTCCCTCCATGCGTATGTAGCAGAACTTCCGGTCTGTCAGCCAGGGGACGTAGTCACTTGGTCCCACATAGACATTGCCAGGTGCAAGGTTGTAGTCCAGCTGCGATATGACCGCATTCGTCTTACTTATCTTCTTGGACTCCAGGCGCTCCCGCTCCAGCATGTTGTAGAAGTCGGTGTTGCCGCCAAAATTGAGCTGATAGGTCCGGTCTAACTTGACACCTCGTTCCTGGAAGAGCCGGGTGAGCACACGATGGGTAATGGTCGCTCCCACCTGCGATTTTATGTCATCGCCTATGACAGGCAATCCTCTTTCGGCAAAGCGCTCTTGCCAGTAGGTCTCCCGGGCGATAAACACGGGAATACAGTTGACAAAGCCACAGCCGGCATCGAGTATTTGCTCCACGTACCACTTGGTGGCAGCCTCACTGCCAACAGGCAAGTAGCTGACAACGACGTCAGTTTTCGTTTCCTTCAGAATACCGACGATGTTTGCAGTGGACCCTGGGGCCTTGGTGATGATTTGCGAAAGGTATTTGCCCAGTCCATCGTGGGTCATGCCTCGATGAACCTTCACTCCTGTTGTCGGTACTTCACAGAACTTGTAGGTGTTGTTCGGGGAGGTGTATATGGCCTCGGCCAGATCTTTGCCCACCTTGTTCTTGTCAATATCAAAGGCGGCTACAAACTGGATGTCCCCGACATGATATCCCCCCAGGTTCGGCCGCCGTATCCCTGGTATGGTCGCATCTTCCTGGACGTTGCGATAGAAGTGGACACCCTGGATCAAAGAGGAGGCGCAGTTGCCAACACCAATTATGGCCACATTTATCTTTGCCAAGTCTTGTACCCCTCCTTTTCTGAAGCCCTATTCTCGAGTTGTGGATTTGGTGGATGGTGTGACGATAAATACTGGCCGGTCTGCATAGTGCAGTATTTTGTAGGTTACGCTGCCGAGTAGCCGCTGACCAACGCCGGGATGTCCGTGGGAGGAGAGGGCGATCAGGTCAACTTTTTTTTCTCTGGCGCAGGCCATAACCGTTTCCGCAGGGGAGCCTACTTCCACGATAGCCTTGGCCGCTATGCCCTTCTTGGTCAGTCCCTCCTTTATGGAATCGAGGTACTCGCCTGCGGCGGCCGAGGCATGCATTATGTATTCCTTGGATATCTTGTCCAGAGGGGAAGAATACGGGCCAGCGATGGCGATGTCATAGTCCGGTTTGACCACCTGAAGCAGTATCACCTCAGCCTTGGTGATCGAGGCCAACTCCTCGACGTAGGGTAAGGCCGCCTCTCCCAGTTTCGTGCCATCCAAGGGAACCAGTATCCTCTTGAAAAACTGCTTCTTCTGTTGTTGCATAGGGCTTCCCTCTGCTTGTCCAGCGTTTCCTTAAGATGCTATAGTTATATACCCAAACCCTGTTCTGAGGCAAGAGACGATCTACGACTTCCACACCCACACGTCCTTGAGTGACGGCACTCTCTCGCCAATTGAGCTCATACGCCGAGCGGCTGAGGCGGGGTATCAGTGTATTGCCCTCACCGACCACGTTGGGCCGGGTTCTCTAGAAAGGGTAATCCGTGAAACCGTTGAGGATTGCAGATTGGCCGAGCGCCACTGGGATATCGTGGCCATCCCCGGAGTGGAACTCACTCATGTGCCGGCGCAGGCGATCAGAGGGTTAGCCAGGCAGGCCAAGGAGTTGGGGGCCTGCATAGTGGTGGTCCATGGCGAGACCATAACTGAGCCAGTGGAGAAGGGAACCAACCTGGCGGCAGTGCAGTCGCCTGACGTTGACATCCTGGCTCATCCCGGACTGCTGACAGCGGAGGAGGCCAAACTGGCGGCGGCAAACAGGGTATATGTGGAGATAAGTGCTCGAAAGGGCCATTGCCTGACCAACGGTCATGTGGCTCAACTGGCCCTGGCTACCGGCGTGAAGCTGATACTCAACTCCGACGCACATGACATCCCGGACTTGCTGACACCGGGTTTTGCGGCTGCGGTATTAAATGGCAGTGGTCTGAATGAGGCAGAGGTGCAGCAGGTACTCTCCACCAATCCGCAGACCCTGGTCAACGGCCTATCGCTCCCAAGTCCGCGATAGTGCCTGACCGCTTCACCATCCTGGCACGACGGCCACACCAGAGCGGAAGCGGCTACTTCTTCGTATCGGAGCGAAGGCTGGCATTCAGGTTGTCCAGCCAACAGATAGCAGCGTGGTTGGCATTGGCCGGTTCCCCATCGGCTGCCTCAGCGGAGTTGTTCCCGTTTGCGGCCACCGTCGCTGCGGCAGCAAAGGCTGCCAGAAGCAGTGCAGCTGTCGGTTGCTCAGGCGTGGCCTGGTGTCTTTCCGCAATGTGCCCCGTTTTTGCCGCTGGTTCCACGTTCCCCTCCGGTCTTTGACGTCTTGGCCTTGAAATGGAGCATACCGACACCTCTTCACATCCGTGTCACTGACAAGCTCGTGAGGGTCACAGATACCTCTCATTATGGCGGATAGGTTGCAGACGCCTGTTTTTTCTTGTATAGTGAGGTGTGGAGGTTATTGTATAGGTTGCCAATCCCTCAGGAATTCCTCTTTAACAGTCCTTGCAGGCTTTGGATGACCGAAACTCTAGCCAAATAGGAAAGAAAGGAGGTCATCCAATGAGCCCAGTGGACAAAAAGCTCCAGTGTGCCGATTGCGGCAGCAGCTTCATCTTCAGTGCAGAAGAGCAAGCGCTGTTTGCTGAGAAAGGGTACACCAATGAGCCCAAGCGCTGCCCATCGTGTCGTCAGGCAAAGAGGGCGCAGCGAGGCGAAACAGGTGGCTACACCAGTTCCAGGCCGAATCGCCAGATGTTTCCCGCTGTATGCGCCGACTGTGGTATGGAGACACAGGTACCCTTCGAACCTCGTGAAGGCAGACCAGTGTACTGCAGCCGCTGCTACGACAAAGTCA
>JAFNFZ010000292.1:3291-7522 GCA_017885485.1 Chloroflexota bacterium | reverse complement strand
GTTCCACTGGCTATTGTTTCTTTGCTTTCAAGCCCCGGCTCACGAAGATGACAATGCAGATCTATGAAGCCAGGTGAGACAACCATCCCCGCAGCAGGAATGACTGTATCAGCCCCCTCATGAGGAGTCCCGCCTGCTTCGCCGATCCAGGCGATCAGGCCATCCACTATGAGCAGATCGCCGACCATATCTATGCCATCGCCGGGATCAACGATATGCCCGCCACGAATGAGTATGCAATTGCGCCTCATCCACTACCTTCCACTGGCAGTAGTTCCTTGTCAATCACGCATATACTTGCCAGGCTTGAACCCTCTTGACCTCGCCTCACTCTCCGCATCGAATACGATCAGATTCTCCACCCTTATCTTTCGAGCCCAGTGACTATCAGCGCTGTGATACCTCTTGCTCTCTAGTGTGCCCTCATGCCACTCGGCACTGGCAACATACTTGGGAAGGACTTCGTGTTCGCAGTAGATACACGTCAAGGTCAAAGGCCAGCGGCTCACTACCTTGAACTCAGGCTTGATGTATCTCTTCTCATTGACCGACACGCAATTCCGATTCTGGCATGTAACGCCAAATCCACGGTCATACACTGGGTAATCTGCCTTCCTGGCGCCGACGGCGTCTTTCGCNNACCCCCCGCGCCGCCTGTTTGAAGTACATGCTTCGCGGGTCAGCATCCAACTCATGAGCAAGTTCATCAATACGAGGCAAAGGGTGCATAACCAGCGTCTGCTTGAAGGTCTTTTCCTTGAGCAGCCTCTTGTCCACCTGTGGGTATCCCTTGTCCATGCCATCGGCACCCTCGCTGGGGCCATGTCTTTCCTTCTGGAATCGGGTGACGTAGATTGCGTCTACTCCCTTCTCCAACTCAACCTGGATGCTGATATCAGGCATCATAGCTAGCTGATGGGGAGTGCTTGGTGTCATATATATGGCATCCAGTGAGAAGAGATTCCCCTTTGCCGGCTGATCTGCAGTCTCACACTTCCTCAATTCCCCTCCGTATTCCTTGGTCAGCTTGCGCACAACATGTTCTGGCATCTCCAGTCCCGGGCCAGGGCGGAAGAGGATAGACGCCCCGAATCTGGCCAGGGCACAGGCCAGGGAATGCACGGTCCGCCCATATTTCAGGTCACCCCAGAGCGCGATCTTCAGCCCCTTGATCGTCCCTCTCTCTTTTCTTATGGTATAGAGATCCAGCAGGGTCTGGGTTGGATGTTCATGCCCACCATCGCCAGCATTTATCACGGGGACTCCAGCGTAGTCCGCAACCACCTTGGCCGATCCCTCCCAGGGATGCCTCATGACAATGATATCGGCATAGCTTCCCACCACCCTGGCCATATCCGCAATGCTCTCCCCCTTGGCTAGAGATGTCGCTCCTATGTCAACGGCAGTTATGACCTGTCCGCCAAGTCTGAGCATGGCAGCCTCGAAGGACAGGCGTGTTCTGGTGCTCGGCTCAAAGAATAGGCTCGCCATTATCTTCCCGCGGCACAGGCTGGACTGCTCGCTCATAGACCCAGCCATCTCATCGGCCAGCGAGAACACTGTCTCTATCTCTTCGTTTGACAGATCATCCATGGTTACCAGACTTCTACCTTCCAGATTCATGTCACCCCCCGGGGCCAACGGACTTCTTGGGCCCTCTGACGCCGTCATTCTCCGACCGAACAACATCTACAATGGCAACCTCGTCCCTGCCGTCAACCTCCCGTAACCTGACTGCAATCTCCTCTTTCCTTGAGGTGGGAACATTCTTCCCGACATAGTCCGCGCGAACCGGCAACTCGCGATGTCCACGGTCAACAAGCACTGCCAGCTGAATCCGCCTGGGGCGGCCGAAATCGACAAGAGCATCCATTGCTGCTCGAATGCTTCGGCCTGTATATAGGACATCATCTATCAACAGGACACGCTTGTCGGCAATGCCACCCGGGATATCACTGGGACGTAACTGTGGCGGCGACTCCAGATAGGAAAGATCGTCTCGATACGGTCCGATATCCAGCGACCCGACAGGTATGTCCACATCTTCAATGCCCTTTACGTATCGGGCTATCCGGGCGGCCAGCGGCACCCCTCTGGTATATATGCCGATGAAAACCAGATCATCAGGGCCATGATTCTTCTCGATGACCTCGTGGGCAATGCGCACCAGCGCTCGCCTCATTTCTTCGGCAGACATGATCACTTTTTCGGTCACAAAAAACCTCTTGCCGGCTGGCAAGAGGTTCTCAATCCAAGCACCCTCAGGCTTCTCTGGGTTCTGAAGGCTCCAACCCTACCCTTGCCAACCTCGCTGGACTGGCTTAAAGGTCCTGTTATTAACGATTCTGGGTCACTTTCGGGGAATCGAGCACAGATCTTGCTCCCACAAGTCCCCAGACTCAACCGGGGCAATAATAGCACATACCATAAGGCCCTGACAACCCGACTTTGGACCCGACTTTGGACGCTGCCTTGACAGTCACCACGCATGCAGATATCATCATGGCCACGAAGGAATTGGCGGGTTCTCTCCGAAGTCAACAGAACGCGGAGCGAATCTCAGCATAAGGGAGGTAAATGAAAGCGCTGGTTACTGGAGGCACCGGGTGCGTCGGGAGTGCCTTGGTCGAACGTCTCATCGCAAAGGGCTACAGCGTACGCGCCCTGGTCCGAAAGACATCAGACCTTAGCCACCTGAAGACCACCGGAGCAGAGCTCGCCTTTGGCGATGTCCAGGACTATGAAAGCCTTCCGCCCGCTGTTAATGGAGTGGACCTAGTTTTCCATGCAGCAGCCAAGGTTACGCCAGGTTGGGGAACATGGGAGGAGTTCGAGGGGACTATAGTCAAAGGAACTCAGAATCTGCTGGACGCCAGCGTCAAGGCCAAGGTTCCTCGTTTCCTGCAAGTAAGCTCATACACCGTTTACGAAGCCTCCTGCCGGAGGTCAGAGACTCCCGTAGATGAATCCACGCCATGTTCAGTGGCTCTCACTCCCCAGACATACTACGACTACGCCAAACTGCTCGCCGAACAAGCGTGCTGGGAGTATCACAAACAGGGCAAGATACGTGTTTCGATGATCAGGATAGGTTCGGTGTACGGCCCCAGAGACAGGCTCCTGGCTGACCGAATCTACCGATATGTGTCTTTCCCCGTCGTACTATGGCCCGGCAAAGTCGATCCTCGATACGCCGTCGTACACGCATCTGACGTCGCCGATCTGGCCATTCTTGCGGCCACCAGCGAGAAAGCCGTGGGGCAGGCCTACAACGTGGCTCCTCCCGAGCCGATCAGGCTCAAAGCCTTCGCCGAAGCCATGATCCAGGCTCAGGGCGGTAGAAGGATTCGAGGGACCATGCCATACTCCGTTGCCTATGTCTGGTGCGCACTGATGGAGGGGATGGCCAAGTTGCGGCGGGCCAAAGAGATGCCCTTCCTGAACCGCTACAGCATAGAAATCATGCAAACCGAGTGTTGTATGGACGGCTCCAAGGCCAGGCTGGAACTGGGTTGGGAGCCAATAGTCTCCGCCGAGGAAGGCACCAAGCAGTACGTCGAGTGGCGACGGGCTCACGATCACGCCGGTAAGAAGTAGGCCACTTGGCCGGTCCCGTGAGTCCATATAGGAGCAACAGCTCTGGGCTTGCTCATATGAAACCCTGCTTCATGGTCATCAGCGCTTCACCCACCAGTTCCGCAGCATCAGGCGATTCTGATTCGATAGCTTTGGCAGCTCGTTGCACCACTTCATGAACCTCAGCAGGCAGCCCTCCATAAATACTGAAGAACGACCTCCGCCTCCTCTCCAGGCAGAACCTGAGCCGCTCCATGGGAGCCATTGACAGATAGCGTGTGACGGTCATTAGCATGGTCTGCTTGTCCTGAGGCAACTGCCCCTCGATCTCCCACAGCAGATTGGCCATCTGATCACTGGCCAGATAGGAATGGCAATCGAGGTTCTCGATCAATAGCCCAATCTCGGCAACGATCTCGTCCTCAGTCAGAATCTCAAAGTCCCCGCTGCTCACTTGCTCGTACAGGGGCGACCCCTTCCTCACAGCAAGGCTCCTTAGCCTGATGAAACTGGGATCGATTTGAATCAGTACCCTCGCTGATTCGAGTGCATGTCTCTCCGACCATTTCCTCCCCCCAAGACCAGGCATGACGTACTCGGACAAGGATATGCCCGCTCCCACAACTGCACACCCAGCTTCAGTCTGCTCCGCTGC
>JAFNFZ010000292.1:0-3205 GCA_017885485.1 Chloroflexota bacterium | reverse complement strand
GCATAGGAAGTAACCCGCACTATGCTGGGGAAGCTCACCTTGAGGTATTTCAGCACCTCCACCAATTCGGGAGTTCGCATGATGGGGGTATCGGCATCCTGCAGGAAAGCAGTCTGGCCATCCGAGGCAAGCCAGTTAGCCACATTAACCAAGCAGCTAGCACGAAGCTCCAACCCATCAGGGTCAGTTGAGTCACTGCCGGGCAGTCTGGTACTGCCCTTCATCACTTCATCCAAGACAGCTCTGTCCATCTTCCCGCCCAAGCCCAGTCGCCATGATGCCATCTTCAGCTCTTCCGCCATTGCCCGCGCTACATCAATGTCCTCCTTGATATCGGCCACGGTCCGATACTGGAACTTCTGCCCCTTGTAGACATTGCAGAAACGGCACCGGTTCCACGGGCAGTTGCGCGTCGCCCTGATCAGCAGGGAGTGATCACTCCCCTCGCTGGGGGGTCTGATTGGGCCAAGTTCGAACCAGCCTCTCCTCATGTTAGGTTCAGGCCTATTCCTAAAGCCAGCCGATTCGGCATCACCACTCGAACATGTCACCGATACACCTCTAGGAACAATGATAGCTCCCGCTCCACTCTGAATGTCAAACGTCAACTCTGGCGATTGGCAGCTCTCGCCGGATTCCTGTAGAATGCGCTTGATAACCCATCAAGCACGGACAGTGATATGAGCAACTTGGCTGATTCAATTGAGGGAGTCATCCACTTCCTTGCAGACAGGGTGCCTGCCAATCTGCCCACTGTCCCGCCAAGACCACGGAAAGCCAATCCCTGGTGTCAGGACGGCGCGCCAGTGGTCAGCAAGGTAACAGCTACCCGGGACTTGGAGACCTCCGTCATCAAGTGCCTGGATCTGCTGGGCGGATTCAAGAAGCTGGCCAGCGCGGGAGATACGGTGATGGTCAAGCCTAACTTCAATAGCCCCGATCCCTACCCGGGTTCCACTGACCTCGATTTCCTGAAGACCGTCCTTGAGCTACTCCTTCAAACAGGCGCAAAGGTCATCGTCGGGGAGAGCTCAGGCGGCATGTGGAGACCCACTAGCAAGACGATGGCCAAGGCAGGACTCACGGATCTGCTAGCCAGGATGAGAGTGGAACTGGTTGCCTTCGATGAGCATCCAAGGGACTGGGTGCACATCAGCATCAATGGTGATTATCTAAGAAAGGCTACAATGCCCAAATCAGCTTATGAAGCAAACAAGCTGGTGTATCTCCCATGCCTCAAGACCCACAAGATGGCACGCTTCTCTATGTCACTTAAGCTTGGCATGGGCTTGATTCATCCTGGCCAACGCCTTGCCATGCACATGAGGAACCTGGAACAGAAAGTGGTCGAGATCAACCTGGCCTGGCAGCCGGATCTCATAATAATAGATGGCCGAAAGGTTTTCATCACCGGAGGGCCGGACAAGGGAGAAGTGGCAGAGCCACAGGTCATACTGGCTTCAGGTGACATGGTAGCCATTGACGTTGAGGCCCTGAAGGTACTCCTGTCCTACAAGGCCAGGAACAGGCTTCCCTCCAATCCCTGGGACTCACCCCAGATCGTGACCGCCCTCAGGCACGGCCTCGGAGCCAGAGAGGGTGAGTATCGGGTTCTCACAGCATAGGACGCCTTCCCACCCAGACAAAGCGGGTGAACTTCCCCCAGATCAACTGCACCGTGCGACCTCAGAACAGGCGAACGATGAATCTGCCGAACATCGGCCCGACAATCCGCCGCATCAAGGGGACAAAAAGCGGGGAATATCGCCGCGAGAACTCCTGGGAAAGATCCCGACAGAAGTCGGCATAAGTCTTCCGTTGAAACTGCAGCAGTTCCTGAGCCTTGCTGGTGTCATACCAGTCAGTGCAGTACGGCCGCTGAGAGAATTTGCGGGCCGGCGGCAGGGGCAGTCCCAGAACCCCCAGCGCCCCACCCAGCATGTCTTTGTAGAGCATCCTCTCATGCGGCCCGCCGGCGATGACTAGCGTGTGACCCTTGGCGACATCAAAGTACTTCACCGCATTGACAATCGCCAGGATAACATCGTCAGGATGGCAGAACTCAATCCTGTTGGTGAGAGGCAGCCTGAACATGAGCTTGATGGCGCTTGCATCCAGATCGAAGGCCGCAGCCATACGCAAGATCACATAGTCAATGCCCGCTTCCGTTATGAGGTTTTCCGCCTGCACCTTGGTCTCTGCGTACGGCTCTTCTGGATGTACGGGGTCCCTCTCAACACTGATGGGCTCGGTGGCATCCGGTGTGGCCCCAAACACAACGATCGAGGAAGTGTACACCAGAGGCACTCGCCTGCCATTCTCTCTCATGGCATCCAGCAGTACCCTGGTGCCTCCAACATTAACCCTGAAGGCCAATTCAGGTTGCTCATCAGTGACCGGGGGAAGCAGTCCCGCCATGTGCACCACCGCATCCACATCCCGTAATGCCTGCCGAACCGAAACCGGCTGGGTTATGTCCCCCCAGAGAACCTCCAGCGTCTCGCTCAGCTCTTTGACCCGCTTCTCGTTTCGCTTGTTCTGAACATCCAATATCCTTACCTGGAATCCCTCTCGCAGCAAAGCCCTGCAAGCCTTCGTCCCCAGTCGGCCCGCCCCACCCGTGATCAATACTCGCACTTCGTCACTCCCCGGAACAACTACTCACCTCCGGTCTTACCAGATCAGAGAGATCTCCCTTGCACCTAGGCTTCAGCCCTTCCATCGGGGCCACTCCCTTCTTCCAGCACCTTCACGTGTCGAGGCAGAATATGCCTCCGGTAGACTCCCTCCAGCTTGTCCAAGAGCCGCTCAGGGTCCTCATCATAGCAGACAGTAGCTCCCGTCTCCTTATTTACCATCCCAGTTATCGTCTCGAGGTGATCAGTGATGCCACCAGTGCTCTTAAGAACCCCTATCACCTTCGCCTCATCATATGCAATGGCAAACTCCCCAAGGGTACCAGACCGACCGCCGGCGAAGATAACCACATCGCAGCTCCTGATATTCTCGATCTCTCTCCCCATGAGCCCACTTCCGGTGTAGATGATGGCATCGTACCCCCGGGTGGGAGAGTGATACTTCGTTACATGCTCTTCCATATTCAGGGCAGGGGATATGCCCACCACTACCCCGCCGGCCTCCTTCGCTCCCCTGACCGCCTCATGGGGCAACCCCGGGCAAGCCCCAGTTATGAGAACATATCCTC
>JAFNFZ010000291.1 GCA_017885485.1 Chloroflexota bacterium | reverse complement strand
CTCATCCTCACCGAATGGGATGAGTTCAAGAACGAAAGCCTCTACTCTGGGAAGGTCGTCATAGATGGCAGAAGAGCACTGGATCCCGCAAAGGCCAAAGAGGTGTGCCGGCACTATGAGGGAGTCTGCTGGTGAAACTGGTAGTAACAATACCGGCATACAACGAAGAGAACACCATCGCCGGCGTCATACGGGAGATTCCTCGCAGAATTGATGGGCTGGCATCGGTCGAAGTGCTTGTAATCGACGATGGTTCCACCGAGGCTACGGTTCACAAGGCGCGACAGGCCGGCGCGGACCATGTTATCTCGCACACCAACAACGAAGGACTCGGCGTCGCCTTCAGAGATGGCCTGGAAGCAGCACTGCAACTGGGAGCTGACATCATAGTGAACATTGATGGGGACGGCCAGTACAATGGGGGGGAGATCCCAAAACTGGTCAAACCCCTACTCGAGAACAAAGCTGATCTGGTCCTGGGCTGGCGGGACATCGACAACCTTGCATTCATGCCCAAAGGCAAGAAGATCGGCAACAAACTGGCAACGTGGCTCACCAACATAGCTTCTGGCGGCAAGGCGCCGATTAAGGATGCCCAGAGCGGCTTCAGAGCCTTCTCCAAGGAAGCTGCGCTGCGAATGCACCTCTCAGGACAATACACGTACGTCCAGGAGACTCTGATGGAAGCCAGATACAAGGGGCTTCGGATAGAGCAACTGCCCATAGAGTTCAGACCGCGGCGAGGCTCGTCAAGACTCATCCCCAACCTCTCCTCCTATGCCAGAAGAGCGGGCAGAATCATTCTCGCCACCTACTGGAACTACCACCCCATGAGAGTCTTTGGCTTCATCGGAGGAGTGACCCTGCTCACCGGTATCGCCCTCGGAATCAGAGTGCTGGTCCATTTCCTGCAGGCTGGCGTCCTCTCCCCTCACGCACCATCTGCAATCGCGGCGGCTCTCCTGATGGCTACCGGGATGCAAGCTTTCATCCTCGGCTTGTTTGCCGAGGTGTTGAGAAAGCAGAGGATATTCCAGGAGGAGATCCTGTACCGCCTGAGGAAACGGGAATCCAATGGCCAGGGATAGCCAATGACTCCTTCCCTGACCCGCGGCTCCTCTTGAAGGAACGAGCGTATTCGGATGCTGGCGAGCGGCTTCCGTTTGGCAATCAGTTTCGTTGTACTTGGTTCACTGCTTTTGCCCACCAGCCCATCCGATACCAGTCAAGGATCGGGGGATTCGTGGAGCATATCCGTTGATGACGCAGCGCACGAAGCATACGGGCTGTCATATCCAATAACATACGAGTTCATCATCCCCCGCCATCTGGACTCCGCCCAGGCATTCCACAGACATCTCTCAGATGCACCGTGGGGGAAGATCACGGAGCAGACTGCAGACGCCGTCTTCAATGGCATTGAGGCCGTCAGGTTCGATTACGAAGCACACCGTGCTTATGTCTCCCTGTCCTTCGATGCGGCCTCGGATGATCTTTCCCTAATGATCACCGATGGCGACGGCAGTATCCAGACCATATCCTTCATGCGGATTGCCCGCTACTATGACAACAGAAGATGCGCCTTCATCTTCAGCGGAGATGACTGGGGAGTGGAGAACACCAGGGATTCCTTCTCCAACTGGCACAGCGTGCTTCGAAACAGGAATATCTGGGCCACCTCGGCACTTGTCACGGGCCCGCCAGATGAGAGCTACTGGCAGAGCATACAAGACGAACTTAACCTCGGCAACGTCGAGGTAGCCGCCCACAGCAGGACACACCCTCATCCTCCGTACTCTGATCCAGACAGCGAGATAGGCGGATGCAGGGACGACATAGTTGCCAGGCTAATGCTGCCCTGGCAATACCGAAGAGGAACACAGCAATATGTCCCCGGATGGGTTGAACCATTTGGCCAGTCCGATACTGTTGTCAGAGCAAAGCTGGGTGAGTACGGATATCTCTCTGATAGAACCACACAGACCATACTATACAATTGGGCAGACTGGGATTCAGGCCGCGGGCTATACAAAAGAAACGGCATTACCTTCTGCCCCCAACTCGCTAGAGATGCAGGGTTCGCCAGAAGAGCCTTCGACTACGCGTACCGCAGGCATCTGCTCTGCCACTTCTATGTCCACCCCTGGAAAATGGACAGCTCTGGTACTAATCTCTCGGTTTGGCAAAGCGGAAGCTGGTTCGTCAGTCTCATGGATTACGTGGGCAATCGCACCGACGTCTGGTACGTCGGCTGGGGAGCTGCCCATGTCTACCGTTACTGTCAACAACAAGGCATCATTACTATCACCCCCCTGTCTGCTCCTCAAACGCACGAGCCCGCCACCCAGAGCGCCTCACCGCTCAATTGACTGCGATCGTAGCCAGATTGCATGACCTCACGCTGTCGTCCGCGCTGGCTGAATGAGCACCTTTCACTGCTTGGGATCCTTCGCGTAGGTCTCGGATATCGGAATTCTAGGAGTATCTTCTATAACAGAACCACTTCCCGTTGCGGGCAAAACACCCCACAATGGCTCTGCGTATTTGCGAACTGCCCCATGGNNGCAACCACCAGACGGGGATTTCACAGGGCTGACGGGGGCCGTGTTGCTATCGTCGCTTCTTGCCCTGCTTGTTGTTGTGGCTGTTTGGATTCCTGAGCTCCACAGGTTGGGTTCAGCCATTGCCCAACAGGTCCGCACGGCGGTGTCTCGCACGCGCTACCCAAGTCATCGCTCCTGACCACATGCCCCTTATAGGCCACAGTCTCTCTGAACAAGTGCGGTGGAGCTTCAGCCGGATTAGTCCATTCCAGTTATCTCACCTTGTGGGCCATCCGACGGTCACCGCTCAAGCTGCCGCCCGTATGCAGAGCCATCTGTCTGGCACTGTTTCCTCAACCTGTCCGGCTGGCATGCAAGTAGGCATTCACCGTCGTTGCCAGCCCCGCATCAGTTGATCTGACCTGAACCTTGATGAACCTCCAGGGAGTCGATATGACCTGGGATGTCGAACCCTGAGCATCCAGCGAGCCCACCTGTATTTCCACCCACTGTACGGCATCCGGAGAGCCGAGAATCCTCCAGTCACAGCCGTACACCCCAGTGTTGAACAGCATGGTGTTCTTGCTGACATACCCCACACCCTCAGCAATCTGCGTATCGGACCAGGTATCTGTCGTCCCCAGCGCAGAGCACAGTCGCGCCTCCTTATCCGTTCGCGGCTCAATAGACCAGGGATTGACCTCCAGAATGCGGTTCTGGCCATGGTCCGTTATCAGGAGGCTTCCCGCTCTTGTCACACTTACATGAGTCGGCTCAAACAAAGGGAAAGCCCCAAAAGCTGGCAAGGTGCTTTCCGACCCGGTTGTACCGCCAATCTCCCAGACCAACTGCTTGGCCTTGTTCACGGCAAACACCTTGCTCCAGTTCTCAGAAACGATGATGGTCAAGGCTGGATTCTTGTACTCGAGGACCTCAGATATGCCATACCTCAATGCACACACCCCTGACCAGACGGCATTGTAGACCTCGCCATACGGCCAGTTCGCACCGTCTTGGCCATACTGCCACATGATGGTTCCCGTTGATGTGTCGATCTCTTTCACAGCAGCATCACCCACCTGCCCAAACAACAGGTCTCCCCCATAGCTCTGACCATAGTCGCCCGCAATCAGTTTCTGCAGATAGAAAGGCGACGGGGCATCATAAGTCCACACCTCACTCTTGTCGCTGACCCTGACCTTGACGATTCTGCCTGTCTCGCCATCCTTCTCGCCCCAATCAGCAACCATAATGTGCTCCGAATCCCAGTAGATGGCATCCAGCGGAGCAGCACATCCAGTGTATTCCCATTCTACCGCGCCTGTCTCATAGTTGACCATAATCACCCGGTGGTCACCCGACATCTCAGTTATCAGAATTCTGCCGTCAGGGAGCCGGTGTGCCGAGTGCGGATCACTCAATCTCGTTCCGGTCCCCGACACTCCTCTCTCTCCGAATTGCCACACGATCTTGCCGGAGATCTTGTCTACCACAATCACAGCACAGTTCTTCTGTTCCGTAATCAGCACCTTGTCCCCGTCGAGCTCCTCAGCCATATGAGGAGAATACAGCTCTCCTTCGCCAATGCCAGGCAGCCCACTGCCGTAACTCCATACAACGCCGGAATTCATTCGCTCGAGCTGGTCGTTCACATCGGCCAAGTCCGCGTCCAAACCCGCCAGTTCCGCATTGACGGAATCGCTCATGGCACTGAGTTGAGCCTCAATGCCGGACAAAGCAGCATCCTGGGAGACATACATGAGGTCCAATTGATGCATCAAGGCCGACATGGCAGTGGAATGGTCGGTGTTCATGGCTTCAAGGTCCCCACGTATGTTTGTCACGTCAATCGCCCGCTGAGCTTCCATGCCATCGAGCTGATCACTCAAACCTTCCAGACCTGCTCCCTGCAATTCATACAGCTCTTCAAGTTGTCTGTGGATATCAGCAGAGGTGGAGGCCTGCTGAGCGGACAGCTCGGTCAAGTCAGCCGCCGAGCTCTTGAACCACGCAGCAAGAAGGCAACAACAAACGAGTGTCCCAATCAGAATCGATATGACCATCACCGATGTCAGCTTCGTCATAGCCGCTCCTCCTTTTCGATTACACGATAATACCACGCCTCTGCTACCCTTTCACAATCCCGCCTGCACCGTTTCGTTGAGACATACCGGGAACGCCGTGCTATAATCTTGCCTGTTCTGTTCAAACATACTGCAATGCTACCAGTCGTTCATCTGCCCACCGTCAGCCATTGGGACGCCCCCGGCAGACTGCAGCTCGGCTTCCCCCATGGGACACGCCGACCCACCCACGCTCATGATGCCGCAAATCCCGATGGGTCAACCGCTCACAAGCCGGCCGATAACGAAGTGACGACTCTTTGACCACACATGCGAGTTCTCTATCTCACAACCATGCTGGCAGCCTATCCGGGGGATCCACAGGGCGGAGCTGGCAATACGTGGTTTGAGTTCTTTGTGGAGATGTCCCATCAGGCACAGGTGACTGTCGTCGCTCCGAAAGTCCAGGTTCACTGCCCCCGTCAACAAAACGAAAGTCTGAGGATAGTCAGGGTCGGCCCCTCCAAGCCTCCAGGAAGCCTCGAGGACACCATCCTGAGCGCAGACTGCTGGAGGATCCCTCCTCTCTTCGTTAACCTGTGGAACACTGCTCGCACACTCGTCAGCAAGGAAGACTACGACATCGTTCACGCCTTCTGGGCTTTGCCATCCGGCTTGCTTTGCGCCATGCTGCCAACAAGAAGGCCGAAGGTGGTCACCTGCCTCGGTTCTGACATCCACAACTGGAGCCACAAGCCAATAGCTGGTTCTTTGGTGAAGTATGCCTTGCGCAGGACGGCATTATGCGTCGGTGTGTCCGACGAAATCTGCTCCACAGCAAGTGCTCTGGGGGCCATGAATGTCAAGCTCATACCAACCCCCATAAACATGTCTCAATTCCCCTTCCACCCTGAACACAGCGAGCCCCACAGCCTGGTATTCATTGGTCGTCTGACCAGGAAGAAGGGTGTCTACGTCCTCCTCGACGCAATTGACCTGTTGCGACGGGATACTCCCGACATCAAACTCTACATGTGCGGCGGCGGCCCTGAGCAGGAGCACCTGCGCGCCTACGCGCTCCAGCGCCAACTCAACGACCACGTCACCATCATGGGCCCAACCGATCGGCAGGGGATAATCCGAACGCTGGCAAGAGCGCGAGCACTTGTACTGCCCTCATTTGGCGAAGGCACTCCTTCGGTGATTCTGGAGGCTTTGTGCATCGGCCGACCGGTAGTAGCCACTGACACGGGGGACATCAGGAAGCTGGTCGGGGCAGACTCCGGCAGGCTGATTCAGACCCCGGACCCCGTAGCCCTTGCAGAAGCCATCGCCTCTGTCTTCAACACCCGCTACGACCCAACGAGACTCCGTCAGAGAGTCAACAATTTCGACCTGAAATCCATAGCCAGGCAGTACCTTCTTGCCTACGAGGAGCAGCTTCGGCAGCCCTTGCCAGGCAACAAGGGGAACCACATCTCCGACTTATCCTGACATCACTTGGTACACCTCAATCCCCGGCCTGGAGAAAACCAGCTTCAGGCCCTCCGAGTTTTTCAGCGCCTCGTAGGCATCGGCGGGGATTTCCGTGAGCGTTTGAGGTGCATCACTGGTCACGAAATCCGTCTTCAATACCAGATACTTGACCCCATAGCCCTCAAGGGCAGTCATCACTCTGCCCTGATCCATGGACAGAATTGCCACGTAGAGGTCGCAACCCCCGTAGGGATTGCACCACAGAATCCTTCGCCCTCTGAGATAGTACAGCGCTTCACATGATCCATTCTCCTGGTCAGCGACAACGTCGTTCTCGCTCGTATGGAGACTAACGTAATCATACGCTGCTATCTCATCGTATATCGAGCTTCCTGTACGTACAAAGGCAATGGTATCCACAAAACCGCGATTGAACCTGTCACCCTGCAGGAACAAAAAGCCGCTCAACACAACGATCGCCACCACCGGCAGCAACAGCACCAGCTTGTTCCGAACCTCCTCCGTTATGACCACCCAATAGGACACAAGGGGCAACACCAAGAGCATGGAATGAACAAGGTAGCGCGGTTGGCTGACTACCAGCAGAGCAACATGGTTGCACAGAAGCACCGCCACCAGCAGGGCCAGTCCTCTGGTTGGAACCCGGGGTCTGTCCTTGCGCCATTGTCGAACCAGTACCGCCACACTGGCAACAAGCAGGACAACGAAAACGACTTGCCAGACACGAGACGCAGTGGTCGTCCCATAGTAGTCAGAGGGAGCATAGAATGCCAGCGCCTCCGCTGGATTCCAGTAAGTCCCCAGATACGCCATGTAGTCTGGAGAAGACGCCAGTTCTTCGAAGTGCGGATCCAGATTCCAGCTCGATTTGCTCAGGAATAACCGGTCCAGAAAGCTGTCCCCGGTCGTGAATAGCGGGCTACCGAATTCAGAGGTGAAGTTCACCAACGCTGGCAACGCCACCACAAAAGCCCCGACCATCAGAATGACGAATGTCCCAAGGCCATGCCATTTCTGCTTCCTGAAAACAACGAAATGATAGACGAATAACGCAGGCAAGAGCATATACACAGTCTGTTTCGTCGCCACCGCCGCGCCCAAAAATATCGAAGCAAGAATAAGGTAGCTCGTTCCATTCGTACTGGTGAATTTGTAGTAAGTCCACACCACTGCCAACACGAGCAGGACAATCAGCGATTCCATGAATACCGTCGACGTGAACAGGATATGATACGGATGAACGGCGCCGACCAGGGCAGCCAGCAGGCCAATTCGAGGGCTTCCCAGCAAATCTCTGCCGATAAGAAACAAGAGAAGAACCGAGAGAACCCCAAACAGCGCTACCATGAACCTGTATTGCCCGGTCGTCAGGTAGCCAATGGCCAGGGTCAAATGGAACGTCACAGGGTACTCGATGGGAGTGCCCCTGGGGTCATTGGTCATGACCTCGGGGATTGTATTGACAATCGCCTCTTTGTCAGCAATTGTCTCCACAATCCACGCATGACGAGCCCCGTCCCCTATGGGAGGCAGATAGTCCGCCAAATAGAACCGATAGCAGGCTATCAGCAGTATCAGGGCTAGAAGCAGCGACGTTGTTCTTTTGCCCGTGGCGCCCCCACATTTCTGTACACGCTGATGAGTTTGTCGGCCATTCTCTCCCACGAGAATCTCTTGACGGTCCCAATGCCCGTCTGCGACAGATCCCTCCGCAAACCATCGTCCGACAACACCTTCGTGATCGCAGTCGCCAACTCCACCACATCCCCGGGTTCAACAAGAATGGTCGCACCCTCCAGAACCACTGCATCCAGAGATCTGCCTGCTATGGTTGGCGTGCCGCAGGCCATCGCCTCGAGCGTAGGTAGACCGAAGCCCGTATGGGAAGGAAACACCGCCACATCCGCAGCACTGTACTGCAGTGGTAGTTCGCTCTCGGGAATATGCCCCACTTGTCTGATTTTCTCGCTGTTCCGACACTGTGCCAGAACCCCCCTTATGTAGTCCCCCTCTTTGCCTGTGGCAAACACGCTACCCCCCAGGACAAGCTCAACATCAGGCATCTCCTAGGCCACAATGTCGAAGGCCTGCACCAGAACATCAACCCCTTTGGCACGCGAGACCCCCCCCACGTACAGTACCCTCTTTTTGCCGTTTCTCATTCTTGGCTGGGGACGGAAGAAATCCAGGTCAACCCCATACCCTGTCACTTCCACTTTCTCCGGGCAAGCACCCAGTCTTGAGGCAAGC
>JAFNFZ010000290.1 GCA_017885485.1 Chloroflexota bacterium | reverse complement strand
ATCCCTTTCTCGGTGAGTGCGGACCAACCAAAGACTTCTCCTGGACCCACCAGGTCAATGGTTGCCTGTTTCCTCGTTCGCGAGCCAACGCGGATCTCTATCTCAAGTGCGACTTTGCCCTGGACGACGACGTAGAGCTTTCGTGCTGGCTGGCCTGCAATGGCGATATGCTCTCCGCGACCATAGCACTCCCCCTGCCCCAGCGCCACCACCTTGTCCAACTGGGCGTCGGACAGCTTCCAGAAGAGCTGGGATGTCCTGAGTATGTCCCTTATCTCTGTCTCTTGCTCGGGAGTAACCATCGTTGTCCCTTGAGTTCGGATGTTGTACCCCAGGGGAGCTTGGCCCCTGTAAACATCAAGTCAGCGCAAGTCTATGATACTGTTTTCGAAGCTCAGCCGTCAACACGAATTACAGATCGGCAGGAGCGCCCGTCTTCTTGAAGTGGCTGGGATTGATTTTGTCCAACAAGGAGGCTATAAACATCTCTTGTCTTGTGGGGAATAGCGGCGATCTTTCTGGGAACGGATTGATGGAGGGAGATAGGACATGCTGGAGATCATCCTGTGGGTGCTGGGGATAACCAGCTTCACCCTTTTTGGAGCCTGGTATGCCAGGAGATTTGAGAAGCCCGATGCCCTGATTGGTCTCTACGTGCTGTTTGTCGCCATCAGTCAGATCACCGCGGCCAAGATCGCCGAATATGACCTTGGCTTCATCACAGTGACAGCGCCTGCTGCCGTTCTGGTCTATTCCGTGACCTATCTCTTCACGGACATCGTCAACGAGAGATTCGGCCGCGGTGAAGTTCACCGAATGATCTTCATAGCCTTTGTGACCCAGGTGGCCATGGTCTTCTTTCTGTGGCTGGCCACGCGGCTTAGCCCGGCACCGTTCTGGGATGAACAGGAATCCTGGGAAGCCATAGTCAGTCTGGTTCCCCGGATCACTCTGGCATCGTGGGTCGCTTTCCTGGTGAGTGAGAATCTGGATGCCTGGATATATGACTTATTCAGGAAGTTGACCAGGGGCAGGCATCTCTGGGCCAGGAATGTCTTCAGTTCCATACCGTCACTCACCGTCGACACGTTCATCTTCATAACCATAGCCTTTGTGGGGACGATGCCGCTCTGGTCTCTGATTGAAGGTCAGCTTGCCACCAAATGGCTGGTTGGCCTGGTCAATATACCGTTCATGTACCTCAACAGATGGCTCATCTTCCGGTCTTCCAGAGGGGCAGCGGTCCGCCATGAGGAATAGGCGATTGCCGCGGTCGTGAGCGGCAGACGCGGAGCGCCTCCGCTATTCCCGCCATGTTCGGCGGCTACCTCTTGCACTGTGAAGAAGCACGGATCGTCCGATTCGTCGTTTGGGCGCTGGTGTGATAACATTGGTGTGTTGGTGGGCATGGTGGCCACCGTTAACGGGGTCTACTGACCAACCAGGCCCGCGCAGACGTTGTACAAACAGGTGGTAGGCACGAATGGGCATCCAGATCACTGACACCACACTTCGTGACGCGCACCAGTCCCTGATCGCGACGCGGATGCGCACTAGGGACATGCTCCCTGTCGTCGAGAAGATGGACAGGGTTGGCTTCTTCTCACTCGAGGTGTGGGGGGGTGCAACCTTCGATACGTGCATCAGGTACTTGAACGAAGACCCCTGGGAGCGCTTGAGGGCACTGCGGGCCAAGGCGAAGAACACGCGCCTGCAGATGCTTCTTCGGGGACAGAACCTGGTGGGTTACCGGCACTACCCTGATGATGTGGTGCGGGAGTTCATTCGCCTGGCAGTCAAGAACGGTGTGGACGTGTTCCGCATATTCGATGCGCTCAATGACATTCGGAACATGGAATTCGCCATAAGCGTGGCCAAGGAGTATGGGGCTCATGTTCAGGGCACCATCTGCTACACCACCAGCCCGCTGCATACGCCGGATGGCTTCGCCAGAATGGCTGAGAGGCTGCAGAAACGCGGCTGCGACTCCATCTGCATCAAGGACATGGCCGGGCTGATCACACCTGCGATGGCGACCCAGTTGATGCGGAATATGAAACGTAGGCTGAGAGTGCCTATTGCCCTGCATTCACACTGCACCAGCGGAATGGCGCCCATGAGCTACTACGCCGCCGTCCTGGCCGGCGCAAAAGTCCTGGACACAGCCATCTCTGTCTTCAGTGGGGGAGCTTCCCAGCCGGCCACCGAAAGCATAGTGGCAGCCTTCAAGGGGACCCGCTACGACACCAGATTGGATTTGGAGCTGCTCAATGAGATAAACGAGTATTTCGTTGGGGTGATGCGGGAACACAGCGGCCTGTTGACGGCCAAGGCCGCGCGCCCGGACATCGGAGTGCTCATCCATCAGATACCGGGCGGGATGGTCTCCAACCTGCTCAGCCAGCTCAAGGAGCAGAAGGCCCTGGATAGGCTTGACGAGGTTTTGAAGGAAGTCCCTCGCGTGAGGGCGGAGCTTGGTTACCCTCCGTTGGTGACTCCAACAAGTCAGATAGTGGGGACGCAGGCGGTGTTGAATGTCGTATCCGGGCGACGCTACAGTGTGGTGACCCAGGAAGTGAAGGACTACCTCCTTGGTCACTATGGCCGACCTGCTGGCAAGATGGACGAGGAGGTGAGGAGAACCGTGGTAGGCGACGAGCTGCCTATTGAGGTCCGCCCTGCTGATCTGCTGGAACCCGAACTGGATAAGATGCGAATTGAAGCGCAGAAAATGGGCATTCTCAAACGTGAAGAAGACTTGATTACCTATGCACTCTATCCCCGGGTAGCAGCGAGATTTCTGCGGGGTGAGCTGGTAGGGGAGGTCTTGCCCGAAGCGGCCGAGCTCATGCCTGCTCGGCCTGTCCCGGAGGTGAAGGGCGTCACTTCGCAACCCAGCGTTGATGTGGCCACCGGGCCCCCCGATGCCACAGTGACCGCGGGACGCAGTGGCGCCAATGCCGACAGCGGCGGCGCATTGGTGGACGCTGGCGAGAAGGCCCGGGAAGCGCGCCAGGTTGCTTTGCTTTCTCCGATGCCAGGGATGGTTGCTGCTATCAAGGTGAAGGTTGGAGACAGGATAGAAGAGGGTAGCGTGGTAGTCATGGTTGAATCAATGAAGATGCAGAACGACATTCGTTCCCCCTGCAGTGGCGTGGTCAGGGAGATCAAGGTCCGTAAGGGAGATTTCGTTAGGACTGATGCTGTCCTTGTGCTGGTGGAACGAGACGGGAACTGAAACGCTCATTGCTGCAAATGATGGGTCTAAGGAGGTAGTCGTAAGTGCAGTATAAGAACATTCTTCTGGAGAAGGAAAACCATGTTGTTACCCTGACGTTCAACCGCCCCGAGAAGATGAACACCATCTCCATGGAGATGAGGGAGGAGATAGTAGCGGCGCTTGGCGAGATAAATGATGATGATGATGCGCGGGTGCTCATTCTCACCGGAGCTGGCGACCGCGCCTTCTGTGCCGGAGTGGACGTTGGGGTGATGTCGAACCGCATTGCTGGGCAGGTGGAAGAAACAAACCGTCGCAAGATAGCCCAGCGAATAGGGTGGCACATACCGAGGTTGAGGCAGATCAGGGTGCCCACCATAGCGGCCATCAACGGCGTTGCTGCGGGCATGGGTGTGTCCTTCATTTCCGCCTGTGATATCAGGGTAGCCTCGGAGAAGGCCAGATTCACCTGTGCCTGGGTGAACAGAGGTCTGGTTCCCGATGGCGGTGTAACCTATCTTCTGCCGCAGATAGTAGGCATTGAGAAGGCCCTGGAGCTTTTCTACACCGGCGAGGTTATCGATGCCCAGGAGGCTTTGCGGATTCGCCTGGTGGGCCGCGTGGTTCCTCCTGATGATCTAATGAAGGTGACTGGGGACCTCGCTGCCAGAATAGCCGCAGGGCCGCCTATTGCCCATGAGATGGCGAAGTACGGAGTCTACAGGGGACTGGTGACTGACATCGAAGGCGCCTTGGACTTTGAAAGCTATGCCGTGAGGGTCTGCACGGCCACTGAGGACTTCAAAGAGGGCGTGAAATCCTTCGTTGAGAAGCGAAAGCCCGAGTTTCAGGGCCGCTAGCTGAGGCCAACTGCACCTCCGCGACGTTTGACACCTGACCGCCGAAAATGAAGAAGCCAGCTCGCAAGAGCTGGCCTTCCTCTTCTTGTGCACCGAACCCTTCGGTGGATGAAGTGGCTCTACGCCGCCTTCAGGTCAGAGGTGCAGTTCGGGCAGCGAGTCGCCTTGATAGCGATGGCGGATAGGCAATAGGGGCACTCCTTCGTGGTTGGAACTGCTGCTGGGGCTCGGCGCATCCTGTTGATTTGCCGGATCATCAGGAATACCACAAAAGCGACGATCAGGAAGGTGATGACGTAGTTTATGAACAAGCCGTAGTTGATGGTGACCGCACCGCCGGCCTGGGCAAGGGCAAGGGTGTCGTAGGGTCCTGGTGTGATCCCTCCGTCCTTGATGACCGCAAAGAGGTTAGCGAAGTCCACATTCCCCAAGAGAAGGCCTATAGGTGGCATGATTATGTCCTTCACCAGCGACGAAACGATGGCACCGAAGGCAACACTTATTAT
>JAFNFZ010000289.1 GCA_017885485.1 Chloroflexota bacterium | reverse complement strand
GAGGATATTGTTGTGGGGCTCCATATCCACAGCCTCCTCATAGGAGGCAAAGCCCACAGAGATGGCTGCGGCGGCAGCCAGGAGCTTATCCACTCCCGCGAACCCCGGATTGACCCGTACCAGCGCACCGCCCATCACCCCAGCGGCTCCGATGGGGATCAGCGCGATTACCCACCAAGGAGCGTCGCCACTACCAAGCGCAATGGACCCGGCACCGCCACCGACGAAATAGGCTGTTCCCCCCACAAGCCCCAGGATCATCGCTGCTATCAGCATTCTCCCTCCTTTGCGTTTTCGATTATTCTATCATGCATGGCAGACCGTGTCCCTACACAATCTGTTCCCAAAGATAACCGACGTCTCAACGACCTTCTTGGCTTCCCTCGTCGCGAAGTGCTTCCCGGTCATTTCACCAGCCTAGTATCACAATGCCAAACGTGATTATAGCGCTTTTCCACGAGAGGCGCCTCCGTTCTGTGAGCCATCTACTCGGGGAGGATTGTCAATGGACAACCCCATCTCTGCGAGAATCAACCGTGCCAGAAGGACTTCACATCCATGGTCCTTTGCGGTTGGTAGCTAGTGGCGGCAGGGGCTCTGGACCAGTCCCTCGGGTAGCTTGGTGGATAGATGCCTATCTTGGATTCTTCCCTGAGTTGAATCGGACGAGATTGTCCCAGATGTATTGAGCCATCAGGATCACAGTACTCTGTGGAGAACTCAAGCGTGAACTTGTTGATTACCTTCGCATACTCAACCTGGAACTGCTCATTCTTCTCTTTGGCCTTGTGGCCAATAGGAACGATTATGTCGGTATACAGATTCTCATCGCCAGAGATGAATTCCCAGAACCGCTGCCCACAGAACTTGAAGTAGTCCCCCTTGTCAGGGCTGCCGTCCTTTCCATAACAACAGCCATTCACTGCAACCGTGCCCATGGCTTTTGTAGCGGCCCCCCTGATTCTCTTCGCTCTCCTGAAATCGTCCTTCATTCGCGCTATCTGGCGACTGTTACCCCAATTGGGGCCGGACTTGATGGAAACTAGATAGTAGATTCCATCCTTCTCGAATTCCAGGTCAATGCCCTCCGCTGATGACTTCCTGCCTCCATAGACGCGACTGCAAACGAAGACGGCAAGTTGCTCAAGAAATCCACCGAAAATGCCTTCCTCTTGAGATGAGAGGTAAGCATCAGGAATGGCCTTCACCAGATCATGGGCGTTATTCTGGTTTTCTTGCCTAGGACTCAAATACGTCAGGAGAAGACACTATGACGGTGCTTAGCTTATTCGTATTGTCTGCATAACTGCAGAAATCACAGCTTCATGCCAATCTATATATTCTCCCAGTCTTTCTGCAACAGACTCCATTTCTTTGCCGGTAAGCTCCCTATGGAACTCACGCTGGGCCACGTCTTGCACGTCCTGGACATTTATGGAGTAAAGTATGTCCGTTCTTCTCATGTGACACCTTCCCCTACTAATCTGTCAGGGTTGTTTCATCTGATGATCCCAAGCATTCTTTCCATTTCCTTATATGTGCGTTTCTTTTCTAGCAGATCGCCGACTAGTCGCATGTCTATGAACTGTAGATGGTTAGCCACCTCATGGAACGTTCCCGCAAGAAGCTCTTCACATTTAGCTTTTTGGGACATGCTTCCAATGAGGAAGATATGACTATTCCAAAGATCATGGGCATGTTTCAATTTTGCTATGGCGTGATAGATGTCTCCACCGACTTGCACCTCAAATGCGTAAGTTGGAACAGACCGTTCTACTCTCCGCCATACCACATCAAGATAGCCACTCTCTATTGGGTATTCTTTGTCACCTACATAGTTCTGAATCCGGCCAATTTCTGCCAAGCAGTCTTTCAAACCATCATGAGTCATGTTCTTCTGTGTATCAGAGGGCTTGAGTTCTGATGGGGTTACACTTTGCGTTGCAGTTGGCAGTTGCAGGCCAAACGTTTTCCTCGCAGCTGCAACTTCCTCTATGGGTAAACACTGGAAGACCATTCTTGTTATGTTCTGCAGATCTTTGGACGTGTGTCTCTTTGATTCCCAAAGACTGGGAGGAAGGCAGTAGTCTAGGTCAAATTCGAAACGGAGTGGCCAAATAACAGCTTTGTTTTTGATTTCTTCAGGCCAGAGAGGCTTTGTTTGCGTGAACTTCGTTGCTACATGACCGAAACCTACTATACCATGGACTGGTTTGGAGACATAGAAAACCAGGCCATCCCCTTCTCGTAGCATATTCCACAAAGCCTGTAGTTGCTGAATCGGCTTCAGCCCCCAGATATTGTTGTTTTCAAAAGCAACGTGCCAATTCTTTTCTGATCCCACAACCAACCAGTATTGCGTCATAGGTCTTCTTCTCTCCGCAAACTAACCTAGAAAGGATGACTGGAGTATCGCCCGCGGGAATGTGGCGCTGTGGTTTCGGTTGTCCGTCTCCGTGGCAAAATGAAGCATATTGGACGGATATGCTTTCACCGTTGCCACTGACTTGCGCTTGTCTGAGTGCTGCCGTTCAGTTCTCACCATTAGACACACCAATCCTATCCGCCATGCCAGTTGGATGAATCCTATGGTGCGGCCGTACAAGCTGTCAAGCCCACGAGCCGCAGCCAGGATCACAGGGTCCATCCCAGTGGCCACACTAGGGATATAGATATGGCCCTCTGTTGGCAGCAATCCGAGACTCATCTCCCGAACACTGCACACATCAAGAACAAGCAGGTTGCCCGCCTTCGCCAGGAATCAGCCTCAGCAGATGCGGGGGAGGGGGTCACCCACCAGCATATCGACTATCCGTGATGCCCCAATCCTGGTCTTCATCACCACCCTGCCGGGGTGATCCTGCCGCACCTCACCGATTATGGACGCCTCCCTTCCGTAGGAATTTCGGCGCATCTTCTCCAGGACAGCCTCCGCGTCTTCGGGGCCGACCAGTGCCACGAGCTTGCCTTCGTTGGCCACATACAACGGATCGAGGCCCAACATCTCACAGGCACCACGCACCTCATCACGAACCGGTATCTTCTCTTCCTCTATCCTGATGCCCACCTTCGACTGCGCCGCCAGTTCGTTGAGGGTGGTGGCTAGCCCTCCTCTGGTGGGATCGCGCATGGCATGAATTCGGGAGCTCGCTTCGATCATATCAGCCACGAGCCCGTTCAAAGGAGCGCAATCGCTGCTGAGCAGAGTGGAGAAGATGAGCCCCTCCCGCTGGCTCATTACGGCAATACCATGGTCTCCCATGGTCCCGCTCAGAATCACCTTGTCTCCAGGCTTAGCGTTTGAACCCGATATGTTCACCCCATTGGGAACCAGGCCCAGCCCGGCGGTGTTGATGAACAGCTTGTCAGCGCTGCCCCGGTCGACCACCTTGGTATCTCCAGTGACAATCAGAACCCCCGCCTCTTTGGATGTCGCCTGTATTGAGGTCAGTATCCGAATCAGGTCATCGCGGAGAAGACCTTCTTCGATGATGAAAGCCAGGCTCAAGTAGAGCGGGACGGCACCCGACATGGCCAGGTCGTTGATCGTGCCACACACAGCCAGCCTGCCGATGTCACCGCCGGGGAAGAAGATGGGCTTGACCACATAGCTGTCGGTGGTGAAGGCCAGCCGGCCCTTGAAGTCAAAGACAGCCGAGTCATCCAGTTTGGCCAGAAGGGGATTGGCGAGAGCGTTGAGGAAGGTCTTCTCTATCAGTTCATGGGCCAGCTTCCCACCGCTGCCATGAGCCATGATGATCTTGTCGCTCACTCAGCAGCTCCGTAGAGGTAGTAGGCCGCGCAGCTTCCTTCGGAGGAGACCATGCAGGGACCAACGGGACTGGCAGGAGTACAGACCTTGCCGAACAGTTGGCAATCCCGGGGCGTTTTCACCGCACGGAGTATTTCACCGCAGATGCAGCCCTTGGGCTCAAGGGTAGGGCCGGGGTCGAAATCAAAGGCCGATTCAGCGTCAAAGCGCTGGTAGGTCTTCCTGAATCTCAGACCAGTGGCCGCTACCTGGCCCATACCCCGCCATCGGGCAGGGCAGGGCTCAAATACCCTGTCCATAAGCTCCAGAGCCCGCTGATTGCCCTCCGGACGCACCCCGCGGCGGTAGGCTATCTCGACCTTGCACTCTGATTTCTCTACCTGCGACACCAGCATGTAAACGCATTGAAGCACATCCAGGGGCTCGAACCCAGAGACAACGCAGGGTATGCCATATTCACGGGATATGAACTCCCACGCCTTTGAGCCTATGACGGCACTTACGTGGCCGGGGCATATCAGCCCGTTGAGCCTCACCTCACCGGAATCAAGGAGTGCCTTTATCACTGGCGGGCAGAGTTTATGCAAAGAAAGGACATGGTAGTTGTGCAGTCCTTCCTGATCGGCCTGAAGGACCGAGGCAGCGACGGTGGGGGCAGTGGTCTCGAATCCGATCCCCAGAAAGACCACTGGCCTGGCCGGATTGTCCCTGGCTATCTGAAGGGCATCCAGGGTAGAATAGACGATGCGGACGTCGGCACCATCGGCCCTGGCTTCCTGCAGGCTGGAACGGCTGCCAGGGACCTTGAGCATGTCCCCAAAAGTGGTCAGGATCACGCCCGGAACATGCGCCAGGGCAACAGCCTTGTCGAGATCGGCGTTGTCCGTAACACAGACGGGGCAGCCGGGGCCAGAGAGCATCTCGATTGTGGGAGGGAGAAGCTGGCGGATGCCATGCTTCATGATCGTCACGGTATGCCCGCCGCAGAACTCCATGAAGCGAGCTCTCCTGGTAGAATGATGCTGGATGCTGCGCACCAACCCCTGAGCCAGTTCAGAGCTACGGAACTCATCAACGAATTTCATGTTCTAGTTCTCGTCTGCGGCAGCCTCCGCTATTTCTTCCAGGAGGCTCAGGGTCTCCTCAGCTTCCTCTTGATCTATCACGTTGATGGCATAGCCGGTATGCAGCAGAACATAGTCCCCTACCCTGGCTTCGGGTGTGAGCATCAGGCTGGCTCGCCGGCTGATGCCACCGATCTCCACTTCGGCCTCGCTGCCGTCAATCGACTTGATCAGCGCTGGTATGGCAAGGCACATGGTCTTCCTTTCTCAACTCCCCAGTGTTCTCATATGTTACGATTCTCGTACTTGCTCCGTCCATCCGCGAAAGGCCGTCAGGATGATGTGAAATTGGCAATCACCGCCTGCCCCAGAGAGATTCCACCGTCGTTGCAGGGCACTATCCTGTGGGTCAGTACCTCAAAGCCCTCCTTGCGCAAGGCTTCAATGGTCAGCCCCAACAGCAGCCGATTCTGAAATACACCACCGCTCAAGGCCACAAGCCTTATGCCTCCGTCACTGGCTATAAGACAACTCATTCGGACGACTATCCGAGCCACAGTGCGATGGAACCGGGCTGCTATCACAGGGACAGGGACTCCCTGCTTCACATCCCGAACCACGGCTGATATCAGATCAGCCAGCTTCACCACTCGACACCCTGCCTCTTCGCCAATGGAGAATGGATAGCAGAAGGAATCCGCGGGATCCATTACGTCGGTAGCCAGCATCTCCAGTTCAATGGCAGCCTGCGCCTCGTAGTCCACCACGCCACGGACTCCGGCCAGAGCTGATACAGCGTCGAACAGACGCCCTGCGCCGGATGTCAACGGCGTATTGAGCCTTCGCTCGATCTGGCGTTTGACAATGGCCACTTCCCCGGTGTCGATCTGCCCCTGGATGGGCAAGCCTTCCAGAGGGATATCATGTCCCATCAGACCGTAGAGATAGCCCAGAGCCATGCGGTAGGGCCGGTGTATGGCCACAGCGCCACCGGGCATGGGCGCAGACTCCAGATGACCCACTCTCTCAAAGCCTTTCCAGTCAGCTACCAGGAACTCGCCACCCCATAGAGTGCCGTCCGTGCCATATCCAGTCCCGTCGAAGGCCACCCCGATGACCGGAGCCTGCACATTGTTCTCCACCATGCAACTGACCACGTGGGCATGATGGTGCTGCACAGGAACGAATCTCAAATCCGATTTGCCTTCAACCCTCAGCCCCAAAGCATACTTAGTGGAAAGGTACTCGGGGTGAAGATCGTAAGCCACGATTTCAGGCTCTATGCGGAACAGCTTCTTGTAGAGCTCAACCGTATTCTCGAAATGTTGCAGGGTTTCCTCATTCTCCATGTCGCCGATGTGTTGCGATACGAACGCATGCTCATCCCTGGTGAGGCAGAAGGTATTCTTCTCCTCCGCCCCACAGGCCAGAACGGGGCGGGCCTTGAAGGGCAGGAAGACCGGATACGGTGCGTACCCCCGAGCGCGACGTACTGCCCGGGGAGCGCCCTGTTCCACTATGTAGACGCTGTCATCATACTTGGCGTAGATGCCTCGATCGTGCAGAACAAAGTAGTCGGCAATATGCCCCAGCCTTCTCAGCGCCTCGTCGTTCTCTTTGGCAATGGGCTCCTCACTGAGATTGCCGCTGGTCATAATCAGGGGGAGGCTTGCTTCCTTCATGAGGAGATGATGCAGTGGAGTGTAAGGCAGCATCACCCCGAGGTACTTCAGCCCAGGAGCCACTTCTGAGCAGATGTTTGACTTCGTTGGCTGCCACCGCATGAGGACGATGGGGCATTGTGGAGAGAGCAACAGGCTCTCCTCGTCGGGGGAGACCAGGCAATGCCCTCTGACCTCATCGAGTGATGCCATCATAACGGCGAAAGGTTTGGAGAGGCGACGCTTCCGCTCTCTCAAAGTACTGACCGCCCGCCTGTTGGTGGCGTCACAGGCCAAGAGGAAGCCACCCAACCCCTTGATGGCCAGGATTCCCCCTTCCTTCAGCAGGTCAGCAGCCGTATGGATAACATCGCTGCTGGCAATAGCGTTGCCAGCGCTGTCAACCAGTTCCAGGCGGGGACCACACTTTGGGCAGGCGTTAGGCTGGGCATGAAATCGGCGGTCCAGCGGGTCATCATATTCCCTCTGGCAGTCGGAGCACATCTTGAATCCCCTCATAGTAGTCTGGGGCCGATCATAGGGAATGTCTTCGATGATGGTGAAGCGGGGCCCGCNNGCACGGCTCTTGCCGATCTCAAAGCCCACATGACCCTGAGGAGGTATCAGCACCACAGTGATCTCCTCGATTCTGGCCATGGGAGGAGCCTCGGCCGTAAGCGCAGCCAAGAAACTCTCGACAGCCGTTGCCTGCCCCTCAACTTCAATCTCCACGCTGCCTGAAGTGTTGCGCACCCACCCGGCCAGGCCATTCTCATGCGCCAGCTTGAAGACGAAGGGGCGGAAACCGACGCCCTGCACCAC
>JAFNFZ010000288.1 GCA_017885485.1 Chloroflexota bacterium | reverse complement strand
CGGGATTCTTCTCCATCATGGGAACGTGCTTATGTGCTGCAGCATGGAAAACGACGTTGGGGTGATAGAGTCTCATCATGGACTCGGCTTTGCTCGTGCTTATCACATTACCGATGACGGTCTCCATCCTCAGTTCAGGGAACTGGCTGCGCATTTCCAAGTCCAGCTCATGGAGGCCATTCTCGTCAATGTCAAACATGACGAGAATGCCTGGATCGAAGGTGGCTATCTGGCGGCATAGCTCCGAACCGATAGAACCGGCGGCCCCGGTGACCAGGATTCTGCTCCCACCAATGTAAGATGCCATCCCGTTCAGGTCGGGACGGTACGGTTCCCTCCTCAGCAGGTCCTCCACCTCCACTTCCCTTATGCGACTGAAGGTGATCTTGCCGTCAATAAGCTCGTGAAGCGCCGGCAGGGTCTTGAGCGTGACGCGGGGTTGCTGGCATTGGTCGACAATGCGTCGCATCGATTGCCCTGAGGCGGATGGCATGGCAATGATGATCTCATCTACGTTGTGCTGACTCACCAGGCTGCGTATGTCCGCAGTTGTGCCCAGCACCATCACACCGTGCATCGCCCGCCCCACCTTCCTGGAATCATCGTCGGCGTAGCCCACCAGTTGATAGCCGAGAGAAGGACGGCTGCTCAGCTCTCTGGCAGTCATCTCGGCGGCATCGCCGGCACCGACTATGAGGAGCCGCTTCTTCGTCTCGCTGTTGACCGGCGATAGCCGTCTGGCCTTATGCTCGCGCCACAGCCTGATGGACAGGCGCTCGCCGCCGACTAGGGCCAACACTATCAGCCAGTCCACCACGAGAAGGGTCTCGGGGAAGGTGAAATGGGTTCCGGCGAGGGCAACGGCCACCAGCACCGCTGAGCCGGCGGACACGGCGGCCGCAACCTTGAGAACCTCTCTGACCCCCATGTAATACCAAACCCAGCCATAGAGACCGAACATCCAGAACAGAACCACACGTATGCCTACACTCAGGGGAATCACCCACCAGTACTCAGTCAGGTTCTGGGCGGCAGCTTCAAGGGGAAAACGCACGAAGAAGGAGATAACAAGTGCGGCGGCTACTAGTATCGCCTCTATGCCGCAGAGGGCATACATGCGCCCGTCGCGAACTCCTGCCGCCATGACGAAGTTGAGGCGGCCTTTCTGAACCTGCTCCATCAAATTCCCCGCATCCCAACTCAACTGCTATTCCGAATCAGGCCGGCTAGCGGTTTCACAAGAGCTGCCTCAGGGTGCCTACCACCTGCTCTACCTGCACTTTCTGGAGGTTGCTGTAGAAGGGCAGCGCAATAGTCCTGGCGGCCACAGACTCGGTGACCGGAAAATCGCCCTCTCTGTAACCGAACCTTTCCCTGTAGAATCTCTGGAGGTGAATGGGAGCGAAGTAGTTCCGGCACCCTATTCCCTTTCCACTCAGTGCATCGAGGATATTGTTCCTGTCCTTCGCTGAGTACCGCTCTGAAAGAAGGGGAACGTAGACAAACCAGCTTCTCTTCGCCGCAGACGATGAGTGGGGCACTCGAAGCCCCTCCAACCCCTTCAGCCGCTCAGAGTACCACCTAGCCACCTTGTCTCTCTTGGCCAGAATTTCGGCAATCCTCTCCAGTTGGGCAATGCCCAGGGCACAGTTGATGTCGCTCAACCGGTAGTTGTATCCCAGCCTCTGGTGTTCAAGCCAGCCGTCGCCATCCTCCCTGCCTTGATTGCGCATGCTCCGGCATAGCCTGGCCAAATCGCCATCATCAGTAACGACAGTACCACCCTCGCCAGTGGTCATCTGTTTGTTGGGGTAGAAGCTGAAGATGGCCGCGTTTCCAAAGGTCCCAGCGTTCCTCCCCTTGTACTCCGCTCCCAGGGCTTCACAACTGTCTTCTATCAGCTGGAGGTTATGCCTGTCGGCTATCCTCTCCAATTCGTCCCACTCAGCAGGGTATCCAAAGACATCCACTCCCAAGATAGCTTTGGTCTTGGGGTTAATCTGCTTCTCGATCTTGGTGACATCTATGTTGAAGGTCAGAGGATCGATATCGACGAAGACCGGCTTTCCTCGCTCAAACAGCAGGCAATTGGCAGAGGCCACAAAGCTAAACGGGCTGGTGATGACCTCGTCCCCCTCACCTATCCCCAGGGCTCGGATGATCAGATGTAGTCCAGCGGTGCCGTTGCTTACTGCGATGGCGTGTTTTCTCCCCACAAACCGTGCTATCTTCTCCTCAAACTCGACCACCTTGGGCCCGAGGCTGAGGTTAGGGGTTCTGAGAACAGCCGTGACATAGGCTATCTCCAGTTCCGAAATATCTGGACTAGAAAGCGGTACCTGTATCTGCATTTATCTCACAGTAATAGCATCACACCAGCGATAATCTGTCGCCGTCCTTATGGTGATATCCCTGGTTCTCTGCTGAGAGAGCCATCTATAACATCTGAAGTGGGATCGTATAGACCCGTTCATCGGGACGTTTACTGGTATCTGGTTCTTTGTCCTCTTCTGGCTCCTGCTTCGAACCATTCTCTTCCGGCAAGCCAGCGATTGGGCGCGATCCAACCAGCGAATACTGATCCCCCCGAGATTCCGATACAACCATGACTGTCCTCCCCTCAAGACAGGCTTCTAGCCGTCTCATGTGTCCTGGGGCCACCGCAATGTTCGGTGTTCCCCCCCCATTCCATAAGAAGACCAAAACCGACCCTTTAGCAGGTCGGTTTCACTACTCGCTCCGCGCTACCAAAGTGACCAGATGCAGGTAGCGCTTCGACGTTTTCCCGCTGATTTAGAAACAAATAGGTCTAGTCAAATTATATCACACTAACCTAGGTCGTCTGCCCCCCCTAGCTCGCATACTCAGACACAGGCTAAACGCACATCCCAATCCAGCTTGCGTCTCAGATTGTCTCATACTTTTACCACGAATCATACATTCTGTCAACCTGTCGCTCTATTCTCATAGCTCCGTTCTCATAAATGTAACATTTGCCATGGCTCGCCTCCCTGCTACCACTGATTTTGATGGCAAGAGGCTCTTGCACCCATCCGTCAGAACGCTCCTCAGGGCATCATAGGGACATCGGCGAACACGAGCGAGAAACGGGCTGCGAAGCTCCGTACAGCGGGGACGGTGCTGGGAGTAATCTCGCGCGCAGCACTGCTCTCCATTGCCCCGGCACCAACCTTCGTCAATTGTGTTCTTTGCCTGCCCCCCGGGTTGTGCCATCTTGCGTGAAACGGGAGCACATCTCTACCCCAGAAGCCTCCTGATGAACGGGGACTTCATCATCTTCCTGATCATCTTGTACCCAATCCAAATCACCACCACGAGACATAGGATTGGAAGCAGGATGGCCAATATCGTGACCAGGATTGACCCCACGAGTTCCATGGTGGAGACAAGAGGGTTTGCCATGCCACCTGTTGTACTGGTTGATCCTGCACGCAACGCAACGGTACCACCTTGAACGATGGCAGCAACCCCGCCACCCGCGATGATGGCCATTGACCATTTCAGGAATGGTG
>JAFNFZ010000287.1:5256-5654 GCA_017885485.1 Chloroflexota bacterium | reverse complement strand
TAGTGCCCATGAGATACTCTCTGGCATCCTGGTGGCAGATCCGAACCCGCTCGTCGTCAAACGAATGCTGGTGCAGAGAGGGAAGAAGCCGACGGCAGACATCAACGGCCTCTTCGTCAATATCGACCATGACCACAGTTTCCACTGAGCGACTCTTCAACACTTCTCTGAGAGTAGCTCCTTCGCCGCCACCCGCAACAAACACTTTCGTCGGACGCGGATGGGAGATCATGGCGGGATGGACCAGAGCTTCGTGGTAAATGAACTCGTCTTTCTCACTGGACTGCAGCTTGCCATCTAGAATCAGGCACTGACCGAAGCTGCTGGTTCGGATGATCTGGAGCAGTTGAAATCTGGTCCTGGCCGAATAGGCAATATCCGTCACCCGGTGCATCTGC
>JAFNFZ010000287.1:0-5247 GCA_017885485.1 Chloroflexota bacterium | reverse complement strand
TCAACAGCTCTGCCGCCAACTCGCTGTTGACCGTATTCCCGCAGGTGAAGATGTCCACCGCGGCATAGCCATATTCAGGCCAGGTATGCAGAGAAAGATGGGACTCAGCGATGAGAACGGCACCACTGACACCTTGCGGGGCGAATCGGTGAAAATGTTTTCCTACTACGGTAGCACCGGCTTCTTGGGCTGTGGAAACGAGAGTGTTCTGAAGAAAGATCAGGTCATCCAGCACCTCCCTATTGCAGTCTTTCAGTTCCAGAAGTAGATGCTTCCCTAGCGCATTCAAATCACCGTCCCTCCTTGCCTAGATTGTGTTCGCCTTCGGCAAAAAACATGGACGTTATGAAGACCACAAGCAAGAATTGTATACATTATCGGCGCCGTTTTTCAAGACATTGGATCTGATGCTTCACCGTTGCACATGGATCGGTTTTCTTACCCACCGGGGAACTTGCTAGATCTAAGGCAGGCATTGAGATGCGAATGTGAGGCCAGCCCGCTAGACTATGGGGAGACCCGCAATACAGGGGAGAGAGGGGGAGAGAAGACAAAATGTCACAGCAACCGCTACTCAAGAAGCTAGATGAGGCCATCGAACGCATCAGGTTCCTCGAAAGAGAGAATGAGGAAACCCTTGCGCGTGCGACGTCCCTTGACAGTGAAGCCAAAGATCTCCGGAGACTAATGGCGCTGGCTGAGTCAAAAGCCGATGAGATACTCAAGCCCACGCCATCGGTCTCAAAAACCTCTGCGGAGGGACAGTCAACAGCAAAATCAGGAAAAGGTCTCCAAGAGCTGGTGCAAGAAAGGGAGTCCCCGGCGCAGGTAGACACCAGACGGCGCTATCCCTGATGCCACGCCTCATTGTGCCATTTTGAAGTGAGGAGCTTCACCATGGCACTACAGCTCGACGATCTGAACCCTAGCTTCCGTTGAATCAATGTCCAGCAACCCTACGGTACCACCGCCTTGGCGATAGTTGAGGAAGGTGGGGCTACCGGGATTGATCAGCAGAACCCCACCACGTTTCTCCACGATGGTGCAATGATCATGTCCAAACACAACGATATCAGGAGGCGTCTGCCCTTTCCCCATAGGATTGCCTGACCGCCACGACATCACCGGATAGGGGTACGGCATGTAGTGGATGAGCCAAATCGTTTTCCCTTCGAGTTCCAGCACATGCTTCCACTTCACCCGTCTATCCGCCAGCATTACGCCAACATCATCATCCCCCCTGGCAGCCAGGACCGGCGCCATGCTCTCCAGATCATCGAGAACAGAAGGGACATAGATATCACCCGCATGCAGGATAAGGTCAACACCGTTGAAGACCTGCCCCATCTTCTGGGGCAACTCCGGGGCAGCCTCGGGGATATGTGTGTCAGACAGAAGGCCGATGCGCATTCACATGCCACCTCGGGGACGGAGGGGACGGATCAACACCACAAGCGAAGCCTTTCTGCGAACTGGCTCAAGTTCTGAAGGATGCTGTCTCCTCTCTCCTTGCCTGTCCTGTCCAGATAGAAAGCTCTGATGCCGAGCTGCCGGGGCACATCATGGTCGAAGACCCGATGGTCACCGATATGAGCCACCTGTTCAGGCGGTACATCGATGAGCTGGCAAACCTTCATGTAGACCTGAGGCGTCTTCTTCACCTGCCCGAAGTCAGAGGTGGCGGAGAACACAGTCCTGAAGAACGGCTTGAGCCCAGTGCTTTCAAGCTCGATATCGGTGAACTCTCTGGAGGCATTTGATGTCACTACCAGCGGATACTCTTGACTCAACTGCTCCAGAACCTGACGGACCTCTGAGAAGACGCATATTTCATGCTGGTAGCTCTCCAGCAACTTCTGCCAGCCTCCACCCAGACCGAAGAATCCGAACCAGTACTTGATGTCATACCATTCAGTCCTCCCATCACCCAGGGCAGCATACTCACGGAACACATGCTCTCTGGCCTCTTCAAGAGGCACTCCCCTGGCTAGGGCATAGAGTCCGGGTACTCCCTCACCCCAGACGAGTTCGGCGAATCTGCCTCCGGTGAGGGTGCCATCCATATCGAACGAGACAATTTTGGGGGGGAGGGTGCTGTTCAGATTCAGATCGCCTTTCGAAAAGGTATCTGGATCATTATAGCCGAGGCCGTATGATGCGTAAAACAGCTCTTCTGACAGAGGACTCTCATGGTCTGAAGGGACGAGGGTGAGCAGTGAACAAGGGCGGGAGTGAGCGTGCGGGGGCATCGGCCAAGCTGGCAAGCCAGCTATGAAGGAACGACTGTCGAAGAGTAGATGTAGCGGGCTTCTCCTGTCTGATCCATGAACCGCAAGGCAAGCTTCTTTGACCCCGGGNNGACCGATGGGCATCTCAAACACCAGAGTCCCAAGGGTAACCTCAACCTTGTCGAGGTACACGGGGAGATCTCCGGTGTTCTCCGCTGTGAAGCTGATGCCGTACAGTGTGTACCTTCCTGCATAGGAAACGTATTCCCAATCGAGAGCGACCTGCGAGACAGATGCATCGACTTCCAGGAAAGCGAACTCAGCCCAGACAATCTGTCTGCCTGGAGCATCAGCGAAGCTCAATGTATATGTGCCGGCCTCTGGAGTGACGTAGGGACCGGACATGTGCAGGATTGCCTCCGTATCCCCCGGGTTGACGAAATCTGTGCTGACTTGAACGCCATCCGGATTTGTCAGGGTCAGTTCCAGTACAGTGGTCGGGGCAAGCTGGATTCGCGATAGCTGGATCCGCAGAGCGGCCTGACCGTTGTCATCCACGACGGTGTACGAATCAGGCGGGAACTCACCAAGCGTGCGGAATTCGTAGCCGGGCGATGCGGCCTCACTGCCACTGGCATCAACAGATACCACCCTGAAGCGATACTCTGTATCGGGCGAGAGGCCTTCCAGTCTAATAGCATGGCTGGTCATGAGGCCAGTATGAATGACTGGCATTGATTCCAGGGTTTCAGTCTGGCCGTACTCCACCTTGCCGGTAGCCGGCTCGCTGGTACTCCAGGCAATGACGGCACTGGTCATAGTCGTACCAGCTACGGTCACCCCCGTGATGCAGGGGGGAGCCAGATCGACTACGGCACGGTGGGCTATGTCTGTTTCGAAAGTGGCAAGGACAAGGTCACCATCAGAACGAACGCTGACGTTTCTCCATCTTCCAAAGGGATCATTCTCCAAATCAGACTGGAGGCTCTCAGCGGCATCCGATGCCGCAGCGGCGTCCGCAAACCGGCATACCCCTCTGAGGTCAAGAGTGTCTCGATCCTTCTTCGCCATAGAAAGTCCAGAAACCTCAAGCCCGTCGTATTCATACAGATCGAGGAATTTCTCCTTCTGATACTTGACGGCAACTCCTCCGGGAACGACCGTGGTGATGTTCCGGAAATCGCTATCGTCATAGATGGAGGCATCTCCATATTTGATGACTCCGATGGAATCCCTCACCCAATCCCGGTGGCCCGTCAAGACGGTCTCATGGCCCCTGGAGAAAGTCCCACGGCTGCTCATCAATGCCACGGAATCGACATACCCACAGTCATCACCGGCATCTGTCTCGATGGCTTCCTCATCCGAATCAGATTCGAAACAGGGCCCGGTGAAAGGACTCTCACATCCAGTAGAGGACAACCAGGAGAAGATACCGCCCTTAGGGCAGGTGATGATCTCACCATCGGCATCCTTCTCCCAGGTCTCGACGCCTCTGTACTTCGTCTTGACAAAGCCATTTGCCTTCAGCTTGCATCTCAACTGGTCGAGATCAAAAAGGCCTTCAAAGGCGGCCACTCTGCCGCCGAGGCCCATGCGGTCGACTTCGTCGAAATCCATGTCAAGAGGCTCTATCCAGACCTCCACATCCCGTTCCAGGGCATCGTAGATATCCTCAAGGTCGGCATCGGCCCGCATCGCCTCCAAATCCACAAAAACGAAGGCTCCGGGGCTGTTGGCCAGCTTCTTCATCATCTCCGCATCTGTCGCGTCTCCGTTGCTGCCTCCCGCCGATGCCTTAGCACCAAGCACGCCCAGCGACACGACAGTGCATAGTATCAGGACAATGACGATTAGTCTGAAGTTCAATACTGCTCTCATGTCAAATCTACTGTGTCATGCCATCCTGGATCTCGGCTTCCCAGCAAAACCGTGAAACCCACAGGACAGCTCAGGTCTCCCGACACGAACTCTACTACGCCAGTGTTACAAACATATCTCGCAGGGGCACTGTGCTATTGCATTTTTCCTTCAATGAGGCTCCTCGAACGTGATGGAATGGCAACGGCTATCCGCACAGGAGGTGAAAGAGTGGACTTTGAATTCACAGAGCAAGAGAAGATGTACAGGGAGAGCCTTCGGGATTTCCTAAACAGAGAGTTTGCGCCGATAGTCGACATGATGAATGCCAAGGGGCCTTTGGCGAGGCAGGAAGCCATACACGTTATGAAGAAATTCAAGAAAGTGGGAATAGGCCTTGATCCGCAGAGCGCCAGGGGTCTGGTAGGCGCCCCGATGATATTTGGCATATTTGCAGAAGAAGTGGGAAGGGTATGGCCCAGCGTCTTGCCGCTTTTTGGCATGGGGGCGATTCCGGCCATGTTTGCCCCGTTGGCTTCACAGGACGTCAGAAGCAGGGTGATGCCGAGGCTGGAAGCAGGCGAGTTCATAGGCTGCTTCGCCGAGACCGAGCCGGAGGCAGGGTGTGATACGTCGAAGCTGAAGACCACGGCACGGCTGCTGGGAGACCACTACGTCGTCAATGGCGGGAAGACATGGATAAGCAACGCCACAATCGCAGACACAGCCTTCGTCGGTGTGGCGGACGCGGAGACGGGAACACAGACATTCGTTCTCTTGGAGAAAGAGGTCTCACCCTGGGAGACGAACGAATTGCACAAGGTTGGCTGGAATGCCTCGCCCACCGGCGAGATGTTCTTCGAGGACTGCAGGGTTCCGAAAGAGAACGAGATGGGAGCCATGCTGGCCAATGCCTTGAAAGCAGGACCTGATCTCAAGGACATCCTGCCCATGTCAGAAGGGTTCATGAAGCTGCTTTCTACGATGGAGCCGTTCACCGCCATGATGACCCTGCCAAGAGCAGGCATGGCACTGGCGGCAGTGGGAATAGCCCAGGCAGGGCTTGACGCCTCATTGACCTATGCCAGGGAAAGAAAGCAGTTCGGCAGGCCAATCGGGAAGTTCCAATTGATTCAACAGATGCTCTATGAGATGGCGG
>JAFNFZ010000286.1 GCA_017885485.1 Chloroflexota bacterium | reverse complement strand
ACCTCCTGGTCCGAAAATATCGGGACTGCGGGGGTGAATTGAGAACAAGGTCCGGCGTACGGAGCATTCGGGTTTCAGGCTGCAAGGCGCAATCGCTCCTGCTCGAAGACGGTGATGTTCTGACAGCCAAAAGGGTGCTGTCTACCATCGGCTACGTCGAGACCATGAACCTCCTCTCAGAGCCGGACGGGACTGCATCCGGGCACGAAGTAGGGCAGCTTTCCTTTGTGGAGTCCATAATGGTGCTGGACAGGCAACCCTCCGACCTCGGCCTGGAGACTACCATCATCTTCTTCAACGACTCTGACCGATTCAACTACCGAAAGCCTGAAGCTCTGATAGACGTTTCCAGCGGGGTGATTTGCTGCCCGAACAACTTTCAGTTTGACAAACCGCTGCCCCAGGGTATGATCAGGATCACCAATCTGGCCAACTTCGACCGCTGGAACAGCCTGAGCGAAGAGGAATACAGGATGCAGAAGGAGGCCTGCCTGAAGGCTGCCCTCGAAGCAGCAGTAAGAATTGTCCCCGATTTCAGAANNGTATACGGCTCGCCCCAGAAGATCAGGAACGGCAGGACACATCTGGAGAACCTCTTCATCTGCGGCACGGATCAAGGGTTCCTGGGTATCGTCGGAGCCATGCTCAGCGGCATATCCATAGCAAATCTGCATCTACTCAGGGGCTAGACCGAGGAATAGAAAGGGAAATGGCTGTCGACTGGTTAGAGGGCACAAGACCTCAATACGATGTCATAGTCATCGGCAGCGGACTGGGCGGCCTGACGGCGGCCAATATGCTGGCCAAGGACGGCTACTCCGTCCTCCTCTTAGAGCACCACCACAAACTGGGTGGCCTGGCAACATGGTTCCACAGAAAGGGCGGGCATATCTTCGACATCTCTCTGCATGGATTCCCGGTAGGCATGATCAAGACCTGCCGCAAGTACTGGAATCGTGAAATCGCCGACTCTATTGTCCAGCTCAAGGAGATTCGATTCGACAATCCCCAGTTCTCCCTGACCACCACCTTCGACAGAGAGGACTTCACACGGGTAATGCAGGACCGGTTCAAAGTGAACAGGGGGTCCATTGACGCCTTCTTCAACGCTGCCAGAGAGATGAATTTCTACGACGACCAGCAGATGACCACGAGGCAGCTCTTTGAGGAGTTCTTCCCCGGGCGTGACGATGTAGTGCGTCTGCTGATGGAGCCAATAACCTACGCCAATGGATCAACTCTGGATGATCCAGCAATAAGCTACGGGATCGTCTTCTCAAACTTCATGAGCAAAGGAGTCTACACTTTCCAGGGCGGGACCGACAAGATCATCTCCATGATGCAGGCCGAGCTGCTCAAGAACGGCGTGGACATCCGTACCCACTCTCTTGCAGAGAGGATAACTGTGGAAGGCAGCCAGGTGACCGGGGTTGTGGCCAACGGGAAAGCGATCAGGGCCAGGGCAGTGATCTCAAACGCCAACGTGAGATCAACGGTCCGCAACCTCGTCGGCGAAGAGCATTTCGACAGCGGCTTCGCCGAAGAAGCAAGGAAAGTACGCATCAACAACAGCAGTTGTCAGGTCTACATCGGTATCAAGAAAGGAGAGAGCATTGACTTCGTCGGCGATCTCTACTTCACCTCAGTGGCAGACAGATTCGACTCCGAGAAGCTTCGCAGCCGGAACATCACCAGTCGAACATATTCCTTCTACTACCCCACCACCAGACCGGGGTCAGATATGTACGCCATCGTGGCGTCCACAAATGCCAACTACGAGGACTGGGCAAGCCTGTCCCCCGAAGAGTACCGCGCATCAAAGCAGGAACTGATCCAGTCCACCGTTGATGCACTGGAGAAATACGTCCCCGGGGTTCGGGACAAGATCGACTACCTGGAGGCAGCAACGCCAAGAACCTTTGAACGATATACTCTCCACCCCAATGGCACATCCTTCGGCACAAAATTCGAAGGGCTGAAGATCAGCATGGGGCTGCCGGGGCAGATTCACGGGCTCTTTCATACGGGCTCAGTGGGGATTATCATGTCGGGGTGGCTGGGTGCAGCCAACTATGGTGTCATCGTGGCTAACAACGCCGACAAGTATCTGAGGTCGTGATAGGGCCCTTTCGGGAGGGAAGAGATGATTGATTTTGCCGGACAGACTGTCATCATCACCGGCGGCACCAGGGGGATCGGCAGGGCCATTGCCATGGCCTTCCTGAACTCAGGCGCCAGGGTGATCTGCACCTACATTGCAGACGATGCGACGGCAGAACGATTCAAACAGGAGAACAGCCAGATGGCTGACAGGATCGATGTTCAGAAGTTCGACGTGGCCNNGCTATGAAGAGGTGGAGAAGTTCTACAGGTATGTGGAGAGCACATACAGGGGCTTTGAAGTCCTGGTAAGCAATGCCGGCATCAGAAAGGACTCGGTGCTGGCAATGATGAAAGAAACAGACTGGCGCAGTGTCATGGACGTGAATTTGACCGGCACCTTCTTCATGTGCAAAT
>JAFNFZ010000285.1 GCA_017885485.1 Chloroflexota bacterium | reverse complement strand
TGATCTTCTCATGCTCGTAGAGGACTTCTTCTACTTCCCGCGGATAGACGTTGTTGCCGTCGGCGATAATCAGCTCCTTCTTCCTGTCGACTATGAAGAAGAAGCCATCTGAGTCCATCCTGGCTATGTCTCCGGTGTACAGCCGCCTGCTACGGTGTACCCGACGAGCACCAAGGTGAGATTGTCAAAATCGCGGTGGTCCTTAAGGAGGGTCAGACGGCCACGCCTGAAGAGATCACCGAGTACCTCAAGGCGAAGCTAGCCAAGTACAAGGTCCCCAAGAAGATCGAATTCAGGAAGGAACTTCCCAAATCCCCGGACGGCCAGGTTCTGCGCCGGGTATTGGCGGAGCAAGAGAAGAGGAAAGCGCAAACGGGCAAGGAGTAGTCTCTAGTGTAGTGCTTCGCAAATANNGAAGCGTTGGAGACACTACACTAGTGGTATCGGCTGCGGCAATCGTCGCCGGTGCCGCCGAAGCAGCGCCTAGTAACGGTCGTACAGCCTCCGTGGCCTGTAGTCGCCGAACTCTTCATCCTCGTCTCTGGTAAACGCGTAGACTCGCAGAGTGACAGCGAATACCCACAGGGCGACTGCCCCCACAATTCCTATCTTCCAACTATAGGCATCGGCGAACAGGCCCGCAACGAATACTAGTACGCCCAAACCAAACAGCAGAACAGTGAAAGCATTCATGAACCGCATCGTTCTCTATCCCTCCTCTATCCCTCCATTCGATGGTAGTGTATCTGGATTTGGCAATGTATGTCCAGTACCACTACTAGATGTTCCCACCTTCTTTATCGTTGCATATCCGTTGCAGCCTGAAGTTTGGTCTGCAGCAGTACGTATCCTCTGTGTCCAAGCTAAGGTTGACGATTGTCTCTGGTGCTGCCTTACTACTTCTTGGCTAGCTTCTTGACGTAGGCAGTGAGCACCTTCTTGACGACATCGGATTCGATAACGGGCTGGCTTTCAATGTCCTGGAAGGCGAGCATAGGATTGTCAATCATGAGGCGAGCTGCCTCCTCAGACGACGCGACCTCCCAGATGCTCGCACTGCCCTTAAGGTCAGCAGTGTGGAGAACCTCCTTACACTTGCCTGACTTCCGGTGCTTCTCGATGTAGGCGTAGGCTCCCATCATGATCTCCAGCCTCTTCTCTGGGGCAAGCGCATAGTAGCTGTCTTTGTTGCGGGCTGTCACCAAGAATTTCATGACCTGTGTCCCTCCTTTCATCGATTGTGTCGGGCTGCTCAGAAGTAACAAACCACCTGCCTCACCGCCCGAAGATGAAGAAGGTGGTTTCTATCTGGCATAGACATCACCGCCTCTTTGGCCAGTAGCCTAGCATCGCCTCGCTCAGGCAAGGGTTCCTATGAGGATGTGTCTGACTGGATTTCTGCTGAGACAATAGCAGAAAAGAAACAAACCTGTCAACTTCTGTCAGCAGATACATCCTGCTTCTTCCCATTGTACGAAGTTGTGGGACGCTTGGAAGTCGGACTACGCGAAGGAGAATGCCATCTTGAAGACCAAGGGTTTGATTCTGTCTATGGGCCACAATGGTCCACCAGCGCCCCGTAGGACTGCAGGCTGTTGTGGACAGAATCGCCTGGCGGGTGCCAGTGTCTGGATGTGGGCCTGAAATCGTGCCCTAGTACCTAGTTTCATAAGTCAGCGCAATATGTCTCGTGTTCACAACATGTACGGCAAGGGTACAGAACATAACGCCTTTTATTGACAGCAGGTACTAGTTGACAAACCTTGTTTGTGATATCATCCCATTCGAGGGTATCGCACCCAATCTCGGGTCAGGGGGTCAGCAAATGCAATGCCCTAGGTGTCGGGCTGAGAATAGGGAAGGAGCCAAGTTCTGCCAACAATGTGCTACCGAGCTTGCCCCCAGGTGCCCTAATTGTCGGGCAGAGGTGGATCAGAGGGCCAGGTTCTGCGACCAGTGTGCCCATGATCTGGCCAAACCCAAAGCGGGTCCTACCCTCGACTACTCCAGACCCCAGTCCTACACCCCCAAGTTTCTAGCGGACAAGATACTCAAGGACCGCAGCTCTCTTGAGGGCGAGCGCAAGCTGGTCACTGTGCTCTTTGCCGATGTAGCCAACTACACCGCCATGTCAGGGAAGCTGGACTCGGAGGAATGCCACCAGATCATGGACGGCTGCTTCCAGATCCTGATGGACGAGATACACAGATATGAAGGCACCATCAACCAGTTCACCGGTGATGGGGTGATGGCCCTCTTCGGTGCTCCGGTATCACATGAAGACCATGCCCAGAGGGCCTGTCATGCTGCCCTGGCCATACAAAGGGCCATAGGGGGATACGGCGAAAAGATCAAGAGGGACTGTGGGGTAGAGTTCAAGATGCGGATAGGACTCAACTCCGGCCCGGTGATAGTGGGCTCCATCGGCAATGACCTGAGGATGGACTACACCGCCCAGGGGGATACCACCAATCTGGCATCCAGGATGCAGGGCCTGGCAGAGTCGGGTAGCATCCTGGTAGCCCCCGACACACATAAGATGGCCAGGGATTTCTTCGAGTTCCAGCCATTGGGGAAGCTCAAGGTCAAGGGGAAGGAAGAGTCAGTAGAAGCCCACCGGCTTCTCAAAGCCAGTGGAGTGGAGACCAGGATCGAAGCCTCGGCCATGAGGGGCTTGACCAGGTTTGTGGGGCGTGAGAGTGAAATGGAGGCCCTCAAGGCGGCTTTCGAGAAGGCGCGCTCAGGTTCGGGGCAGGTGATAGGCATTGTAGGTGAGGCGGGGGTAGGTAAGTCAAGGCTCACACTGGAACTGAGACGAACCATACCCAGCCAAGAGTATACGTACCTCGAGGGGCACTGCCTGCACTATGGCAGCACCATGCCCTATCTGCCTCTGCTGGACATCCTGAGGTCATACTTCGATATCCAGGAGGGAGAGCGGGAGTTCCTGGTGAAGAAGAGGATGGCCGAGAAGGTAGGTCAGCTTGACGAGAAGCTCAAGTCCATTCTGCCGTCCTTACATGAGCTTCTCTCCCTCAAGGTCGAGGACGAGTCCTATCTGAAACTGGATCCTCAGAAGAAGCGGGAGAGGACCTTCGAGGCCATCAGGGATTTGTTGATCAGGGAGAGCAATAGGAAACCCCTCATTGTCGTCATCGAAGACCTCCACTGGATGGACAAGACGTCAGAGGAGTTCCTCAACTACTTCATCGGGTTTCTGGTCAACGCCCATATTCTGCTCATCCTGCTCTATCGGCCGGAATACACCCACCAGTGGGCCAGCCGCTCCTGCTACAGCCAGATCCGGGTGGACCAGTTGCCCCTCAATACCAGCGCGGAGCTGGTGCGCTCTATTCTGGAGGAGGGAGAGGTATCTCCTGATCTGAGGGAGCTGATCCTGAATAGAGCGGCTGGCAACCCTCTGTTCATGGAGGAGTTCACCCATACCCTGATGGAGAACGGCTCCATCGGTAAGAAGGACCATCAGTACGTGCTCACCAGGAAGGCCTCAGAGATACAGGTGCCGGATACCATCCAGGGGATCATCGCTGCCCGGATGGACCGGCTGGATGAGAACCTCAAACGTACCATGCAGGTAGCCTCGGTCATCGGCAAGGACTTCGCCTACCGCATATTGCACACTATCACCGGGATGAAGGAGGAGCTCAAGTCCTATCTGGTCAACCTGCAGGGACTGGAGTTCATCTANNCCAGGAGGTGGCCTACAACAGCCTTCTTCTCAAGAGGAGGAAGGAGATTCACGAGAGGATCGGCAAGGCCATGGAGCAGCTCTACCCCAGCCGGTTGGAGGAGTTCTGCGAGGTGCTGGCCTACCACTACTCAAGAGCGGAGGACTGGGAGAAGGCACACCAGTACCTGCTGCTCTCAGGGTTGAAAGCGGGAAACCGCTTTGCCCTGTGGGAAGCGTTTCGTTTCCTGAAAGAGGCAATAGGCGTGCTGGGCAAGCTGCCTGAGACCAAGGAGAACAAGAGACGGGGGATTGAAGCCCGTCTTCTGATAATAGTGACGATGATGGGCCTGGTCTACCCCGAGGATTCCTTTGAGATCCTTGGGGAAGGGGAAAGACTGTCCAAGGAACTTGGAGACCAGAAAGCCCTGGCCAGATTCCAGGGCGGCATAGGGATGTACCACACCATGAGGGGAGACATCGATCTGGGTACGAAGTACCTGGAGAACGCCTTCCAGGCAGCGGACACGATACAGGATCTTGAAATCCTGGTCCCGGTGGGATGTCAGCTCTGCCTCATGGCCATGGTGTCAGGGAATTACCTGAAAGTCGCTGAGGTCGCCCCCAGGGTCATCTCTCTCCTTGAAAGCAGGGGCGAGGAACACGAGCCGTTTGGATGGGCCGGGTTCAACCCTTATTTGGCGCTGGTCTCCACATACGGCACAGCCCTGGCAAGCCTGGGGAATCTCAAGGAAGGAGAAGCCCTGTGCCAGAAAGGGCTTCGCTTCGCCACCCAGATGAATGATCTGGCCAGCATCGCCTACGCGGAATACATGTACACCCACCTTCTCATGATCCAGGGAGATGGGCGAAATACCGTGGAGCACGGGCTAAACGCAGTCAGATGCTCGGAGGAGGCACAACTTCTGAGCCTCGTCGGGCCGGCCTGGAACTGCCTTGGGTATGGCTACCTTTTCCTGGGCGATATCACAAGCGCGTTGAGTTGCGTCGAGAAAGGCCTTGGCATTATGGAAGCCTCGGGGTTCTCTGGTTCATTGTGCATGATGTATTCGAACCTGGGGTTGATGCATCTTGAGTCAGGCGATCGGGAGAACGCCCGAAATTGCGCTGAGAAGGCGTTGGAAATGCTACCGAAGGGCCCTGGGGGATTTCAGGAAGGCTTCGTCCGCTTCATCTCGGGCTCGTTAGTTGGGGAAACAGACACATCCCGATTTGCCGAGGGGGAGGAGTGCGTTCTGCATGGGATGAAGATCCTGGATGAGGCAAAGACCAAACCGTACTATGCCTACGGATGCCTCTATCTGGGTGAACTCTATGCCCACGCTGGACACAAGGAGAAAGCCCTGTCCAGCCTTAGAAGAGCCTGGGAGATGATGCAGGACATGGGCATGGACTACTGGCTGGCCAGGACGGAGAAGGCGCTGAAAGCTTTGCAGGGCTGATCCACCTTTCCTGTGTCCAGACTCCTTGAGACAGATCGAGAGCGGACTCAAGCCACACTCTCGTTGAAAGCCATTCAGGGAGATGTCGATGAAGCCATCGCAGGAAGCCTTGACTGGACTGCCACTCTTCAAATCTCTTGATCCGGAGTCCGCTCGGGAGGCCGCGGACAGGCTCCAGGCAAAACATTTTGGAGTTGGAGAGGTCATCCTCAGGCAGGGTGAGTGGCAGGGCGAGTTACATATCATCAAATCCGGGCTGGTATCGGTTACTGCGACTGATGCCCGTGGTGTCTCCGTCGAGCTGAATCGCCTGGGCAGAGGCGAATGCTTTGGGGAGATGTCACTCCTTACGGGGCAGCCACCGTCGGCGACGGTCACTGCTATCGCAGATACGGACACCTGGGTACTCTCTCACCAGGATTTCGTGGCCTTGATGGCCGGATGCCCTGCGCTAGCGCAGAACGTCAGCCGGATTGTGAGTGAGCGGCTGTCCACTATGTCCGGCAAGTACGTTGCCAGACATCTGGCGCAGACCCTGGTGCTACATGATCCCGATGCCAGCCTTGATGGGAGCATCATTTGCTACAACATTGCGGTGAGTCTGGCACGGCAGACCCGAAGAAAGGTGCTCCTGGTTGAACCGCCTCGGGATGCTGACTGTGTCGTGCCGTGTTCGCAGGGACTGGGCAACCTGGCCGACCTCATCGAAGACAAGTCCCTACTCCGGGCGCATGAGGCTCCGCTGGATGGCAACAACGGCTGGTGCGGGCTGCGGGTGGTAAAGCTGGCGGCCGCTCAACAGGTGGACAGGCTGCAACCCGCTGACATGCTGGCCATTCTCTCCTTGTTGGGGCCTATATATGACTGCATACTGGTCCGTTCATCTCCTGGCGCTGATAGGGCCCGTAGCCTGTATGAGAGCATCAGGGAGCATGCCGATCGCCTCTTTGTCCTGGTCCGCTATGCGGAGCTTAACCGCGCCGCCGACCAGCTCAAGTCCTTTGAGTCGCCACCTAATGCAGGGCAAAATGGCGGCATCGTGGTCACCTTCTCTCCAACAGGGATGACCATGAGCGCGGCTCAAGGCCTTGGGGCAGGCCTGGGATGGAAGATTGAAGGGATACTCCCTGTAGATGCCACCTTGACGGACAGGCCGGGTGACGTGCTGTTTGTCCTCTCGAATCCAGCCGCTCCGCTGACTGAGGCGGTCGACCGGCTGAGCCGCCGTCTGGCCAAGATCAGCGTTGGTCTGGCCCTGGGCGGGGGAGGCGCCAAAGGGCTGGCCCACATAGGTGTGCTGAAGGCGTTGGAGGAGGAGGGCGTGCCCATAGACTACCTGGCCGGGTCCAGCTTTGGGGCTTTCGTCGGTGCTCTGTATGCCATGGGGTATGAATCTGACGAACTGAAGAAGGTAATCCCGGGAATCCTGACGCCCGCCGCTCTGAAGACCTTTCTCTGGTCCAGTCTGCTGAAGTTCTCACTGGCCTCTCTGCTCGGCGGCAAAGGGGTGGAACGAGGACTGAAAGGAGTCTTCGCAGAAAGGCAGTTCAAGGATCTCAGAGTGCCCTTCGCAATAGTCGCCGTGGACCTGAAGGCTGGCTCTGAGGTGGTGCTGACGGAGGGACCAGTCTATATGGCGGTGCGGGCCAGTGTCTCTATACCGGGCATTTTCCCACCGCTGCGATCAGGGGATCACTACCTTGTTGATGGTGGCGTGCTCAACCCACTGCCCACCGGAACGGTCAGCGCTCTGGGGTCAGACGTTGTCATCGGAGTCGATGTGAGCAATCCCGTACCGCTGGCGGCATGGCCAGGCGAGGCTGCCAAAGCTGGGAAGGCCAGCGAGACCATGGCCCCCCGCCACGTGGTCGGTATTCTTCGCCGGGTGGTGGACATTATGCAGGTTGACATCAGTCAGAAGGGCACAGAGAAGGCGGCCGTCTTGATCAGGCCCAGGTTCGGTCCCTCCAGCCCGTATGACTTTCAGCGACAGGAGCAATTCGCCGTGGCAGGTGAGAAGGCTACCAGGGAGGCCTTGCCGCAGCTGAGCACCTTCCTGCCGTGGTTGGGCGCTTAGGCGGGGCCATTGTGACGATGTTTCTGCGGTCTGTTCCTCGAAAACGATACGGTGATATAATCTCCCATCGGAGGGTGCCTCGCGCACTGACGCGTTAGGGGGTGGTCAGATGAAGTGTCAGTCATGCCACGTTGAGAACCGCGAAGGGATCAAGTTCTGCGAGGAATGCGGAGCCAGTCTCGAATTGGCCTGCTCCAGTTGCGGAGCCAGGATACCGCCGGGCAAGAGATTCTGCGGGGAATGCGGCCACGACCTGAGCAGTCCCAAGGCTCCTGCTCCCATCGACTACTCCAAACCCCAGTCCTACACCCCCAGGTTCCTGGCCGATAAGATACTCAGCACGGGTAAGGCTCTAGAGGGCGAGCGCAAGCTGGTGACCGTCCTCTTCGCCGCTATG
>JAFNFZ010000284.1 GCA_017885485.1 Chloroflexota bacterium | reverse complement strand
CCGCCGTTCGAATAGATGCGGGCTGTGGTGGGATCCTCCTCCAGCCTCTCGAAATCAGCGTCTTCGAATCTACCCACGCTCTGCCACACGGTCTGGTAGACCACCTTGTCAAATTGGTGAATGGTGGCGTACATATCTCCAGCGATTTGCTCCCCCACGGTGCTGTAGCGCTGGTAGCCGAAGTGGTCAAGGAATTGGGTGTCGTAGGTGACATCTTTCCTCAAGCGCGTCGGCGTCGCGCCCAGGATGGCCTCAGAGAATCTCTTGGGAGGGCTGGCAATGTAGATGGTCTCAGTTGCCTGGACCTTCTCTTCAAAAAACCAGATCATCCCGGCCATGCCCGTCTGTGTTGTCTGGTCATTGGGGCGGATTACCCAGGGTGACTGGAAATGGCTGAGGAAACTGAGGATCAGCACCAGAACCAGCAGGGCGAACATGACGGTTCCGGATAGAGGCTTGAACTTGACTCGCAGAGCCTTGCCACTTCCCGCAGCACTAGGCCGGGGGTTGTCCCCGTAGGCGGCAAACGATGTGGAGCAGGCCGGGCACACCTGCATGACATCCGAAAGCATGTCCCGCTTGAGGATCCGGCTCACAGGGTACTGGCATTCCGGGCAACTGTATATGGGAGCCAGCGATTTCCTTCGGCTTATGACGAAACTCAGCCCCATTCCCATGGCGTATCCCAGGGCAAAGGCTACTGCTGGAATAGCTGCCAACTCCACATACATCAGTATTCTATCACCACCGATTGCCTCCGGGCCGGGGACTCCCAGGAGGAAGGCGGCGTAGCCAAGGCAGCCAACCAGGAAGAGTCCACACAAGGCAAGGAGTTGGTATCTACCATCGTCTCCTTCGCCGGACCGAAGTTGTCTCACGAGAAGGAGAATGCCAAACACGGCAATGGCCCCGAAGATAAGCAGTTCGCCGTACATCTTGGCCAACAGAATGACCAGGTCGAGACCATGCACATCTACCTTAGACAGGGCACCTCCGATCTTAGAGATCTCCCCCGCCCCATAGCCGCCGGTCAACTGGCTCCAGAACTGCAACCTGTTGGTGCTGAATGCCTCCCGTGTAAGAGCCCAGGGAAGGAAGACGGCCATCTCCAATAGCAGTGGCCAAAGGATCGGCCTTGAGGCGATCCAGGGAGGCACATGCATCTGAAACCGCCTGAGGAGAAGTCGGTAGAGTGGTTTGGGCAGTTCTATTGCCGCAAGGGTCCCTATGATGACCAGAGAGGACAGCGGATGGAGAAGGGGGTAGACCGCCAACAACAACACAAGCAGCAACTTGAAGGGGAGACTGTCTTTCTTGAAGTAACAGTAGAATAGCAGTGGCAGGAGCAGCAGGGACCAGGTGTTGGGTATCAAGAAGTAGCGACTGATTCCAGCCATGGCTGCGCCGGCGATAATGGCGACGAGAATCTGCTGCCGTCTTGTGGGCAGGATGACTGTGGACAGAAGATACATTGCCAGCACAAATACCGGAAAGATCAAGGCCGTGTTCAGATTTACCACGGTAAGGGATGACGCTCCTGTTATAGACGCGATCTGAAAGAAGAGGACGTGCACTATCGGATAGGGGTTGAAAGAACCGACATGTCCTGTCCGAGAGATATCTTGAACAAAGCCCAGATGGCCCATTTGGTCGGCTCTCCAGGTGGTGTAGCCTCTGATGAAGGGCACACTCAGGAAGGCGGTCACGGCCAGGAGGACCACGGCAAAGCCGATGAGATAGGTTCGACTCTCCTGGTGTCTCCCAGTGGCCAGTTCGTGGGTGACAATGCCGATGCCTCCGACCAGACTGACGAACAGCAGCAGCCAGACCAGTACCGGAGTGCTGCCGTAGATAGACAGCTCGTAGCCGATGGCCGGCGATTGATGAGCTACAACAAGGGCCAATGCCACCGCTGCGACACACAGCAAGGCCGTTAGCTTGAGCCCGATGTCTCTGGTCATGCTCATCTAGTTCACCTTGTGCTGTTCCGGTTGGGAGTCAGCGTCTGCAACACCTTTGATCGTTCCGCCATGTGATTGCAGCCCTTCTAGAAAACCAACAATCTCCCGTCCGGTCCTGTCCCACGAATACTGCCCGACCATCTCCCTGGTTGTTGGGCTGACATGCCGGAAAGACTCACGCAGGTACGAGACCTTCGCCGCCAGCTCTGGCGTGCTATCAGCATAAAGCAGACCACCCCCTTCGTTGGGGAACAAGTCGGGCAGTCCTCCGAATCTCATGGTTACCACAGGCAGATTGCAGGCCATGGCTTCCAGCACTGACAGCGGCTGGCTGATGCAGGCTCTCTCAGAGACGGTGGGGAAGACGTAGCAGTCAGCCAACTGATATGCCTCTTCGACGTTGTCCAGATACCCGGTGACAAATCGAACCCCGTGGGCCTCAAGACTACGAATCAAAGGGCTATCGTGGGTGAAGAAAGTGCTGGCAGCTATCAGTACTTGATTCCCACCGTCCTGTACCCGGGCCAGCGCTCTGATGTTTCTCCCCTCATTCACATGCCCGACGTGCAGGGCAATGAACTCCTCCGATCCAATCCCATATTTTGCCCTAAGTTCCGTTTTTCTGCCAGGGGTTGCCGGGGTGAACCTGTCAAGGTCAACACCCAGAGGGACGAATTGCGCCGCGCAGCTCTTGGCCACCAAGTTCCGCTGCTCGTTCCTGGAAGCCGTAAGAATGAGATCTGGCTTCAGAAGAGACACGAATGTCCTGGGTAGCAAGGACAGGTCGTTTGGCTGCGTTGTCAGCATCGTCACCGGTGTGCCCTTCCCGTAGCACCGGAGGAGTCTGGCGATCCAAAAGCTGTGAAGCGAAGCCCCGGACCGAGGAATGTACAGGATGACGTCCGGACGAAAACTCCTGATTGTGGCTCTCAGCCTCCAACTCAAACACGAGGCATTAGTGGGGATTCTTCCCAGCCCTTCCTTCTCGGGCGCATCTCCATGGGAGAACAATGCCAGCACTTCATGGTGGCCGGCCACCTGATGGATCACCTCATGGGCCACTCTCATGAAGCCCTCGTCGATCTGCTTCGCCAGCCGCTTGGTGTAGATACAAACTCTCATTTGTCCTGATCCCAACCGAACCAGACGCACTTCCTGCCGTAGTACTGAACAATTACACGGCTAACCAAATCGTTGCATACGTCTCGAAACTCACGATACCCGTTGTCGACCACTGTCAGTTTCAAGCGTTCATGTGTTTGGTTGTAGAGCTGAGCCTGCATCCGGAGGGAATCCATGCACTCGGGGTCGCTGGAACGCTGAGATGCAAGCTCTTCCGGCACCGTGAGTAGTATGCCCGCCCTTGGTCTGGGCAGAAGCCAGCTAAGCAACTTAAGCCAGATCAGCCGCGGCCTTCCGTCGCCGTAGAGATGGAGATCCACAAATATGTCAGAGACATATCTGTCACAGACCACGATCCGTCTCCTCAAGAGTTTGAGCCGGAGGATGAGATTGTAGAAAAGGCATAGGTCCAGCATGTTCACAGTCTTCCAGGCGATGTAGCGCCATCTGTGACTGAGAAGCGCCCTAGTCTTCTCGAAACGGTCGGAAGCTGATAGACGACTGTCTGGGTTGCCGGGTGGGATGGATTTGCTGGTCCACCGCTTGGCCAGAGACTGAAGTCCTTTCTGGGAACCCACGCGGGTCCAGACATAGTGGGCATCCAGGCCGCAGTTCTGAAGGGCCTCTACCAGAGCATGAGCGTAAGAGGTCTTGCCACCTCCATCCACTCCACTGAGAGCTATGAGCATGCCCTTCTGCGGATTGACTTTCAGAATATGGATGAACAGAACCTCTGTCATGAGCTTGGCCAGGTGGCCCACCCGTCGGTGAATCCTGCCGAATTCAGGGGACTGAACTACTTTCTTGTAGCCCAGTAGCTTCGATGTCACCAGAGGCAGGTAGAAGGGCATGGTGACTCTGTCATCTTCCAGCCGGCGCAGGGCATGGCGCATCATGATGCGCCGGTCAGCGAACTGTCCGGCTTCCTGCAGCACATCCTGGGGGAATAGCGGGCTGCCGAAAATGGTGTGGTGCAGACGCCCGTAGGCGAGCACCGACAAATGGAAGCCGTCTTCCCAGTGGGCAGCTCTTGCAGTGCTGCTGAGATACGGCCAATCTATCTTCTCATTGTCCACCAGGTGCTTCACTATGCAGAGATCCAGCAACCTTATGGCCGAGTTCTCGTAGAACGAATGGGCGAAGGTTGTCAGCATGCAGTCCTCAGGGCTCAGAGACAACACTACATCATCAAAGGGGGATCGCCCATTGACTCTGGACCACGGCGAATCAGGATCTATGAATGTGGCACCCCAGAAAACCCGGCTGTGAAGATGGATAGCGGTGATCTCTTTCCCGCACTCGAATTGCTTGTACAGGTACTTGTGAGGCTCCCTGATGTTCTTCAACTCTATGAAGCCGCCCTGCTCTAACAAGCGACTGGCATTGGCGAAGTCCTGCTCCCTGACCATGACGTCCAGGTTGCCGCTGGTATAGGGCAATAGAGAGGGGCTCTTGATGAAGACGTAGTTCACACCGTTGAAGACAAACAAATCCCTGACTGAGCCGAAGGCCTTCTTCCATTGATCATATTTGTCTCGGTGTTTCCGAACCTCGCCACTGAACTCTGCCGACTCAAGCAGCGGTGACAGGATGGAGCCGCTCTTCCCATGAAGGTAGGCCAGGGGCATGGCGTTGACGCTCAGGATCTCGACGATTGCTGTGGCATTGACCTGCTTGTGGAGCCCTGGAAGATCCTGATGGCCTGAGAAAGCGAGCATGCCCAGTTTCCCAGCCATCACCAGGTCGTCTTGAGACTGGACCAGCTTTCTACGTCTGAGCACGTTGGCCCCTTCTTAAACTGAACATCGCCCTGTCATTGACCCTGCGCCAGCAACTCCTGGTAAAGTTCCACGGTGCGCGCGCCGACCTGGTCAAAGCCAAACACAGCAGCTCCTTCGACACAGTGGCGGCGCAGGCCTGCCGTATCCTCATTCAGCAGGATGGCAGTGATTGCCTGAGAAAACTTCTCTGCGTCTTTGGGCACAACCAATCCGTTTATGTTATCTTTGACAACCTGAGCAACGTCCCCCACGGGGGCGGTCACGACGGG
>JAFNFZ010000283.1 GCA_017885485.1 Chloroflexota bacterium | reverse complement strand
GTCGCCGGCAACCACGACTGGGCCGCCATAGGCAACATAGATACATCGTACTTCAATCCCGACGCTGCCGCCGCATGCCACTGGACCACCGAGCATCTGACCCCGGATGACATGGATTACCTGCGCCGTCTACCCCTGACCCTGCGCCAGGGCGGTTTCACCCTGGTCCACGGCAGCCCCAGAGAGCCCATCTGGGAGTACGTCATCTCCACTCAGTCCGCAGAGGAGAACTTCGCCCACTTCGACACTAGGTTCTGCCTCATCGGACACTCCCATGTACCGCTGGTTTTCGAGCTTGACCAGGAAGGTCTCTGTCAGTTTAGTCAACCTCCCAGCACTCTATCGCTGAAAGCGGAGGAGAAACGCCTCATTATCAACTACGGCAGCGTGGGGCAGCCAAGGGATGGTGACCCGCGGGCAAGCTACGCCCTCCTCGATACGGAAGAGGCCGCCATCCACCACTACCGCGTCAACTATGACATCTCAGCCACTCGACAGAGTATGAGGGAGGCCGGTCTCCCTCCCCGCCTGATCGACCGGCTCACGCTGGGGTGGTAACACCCTCTCCATCTGTGATAAGATTATCTCTGGTAAGGCATGGATAAGCCGGACTTGAGTTTGGAAGAAGCAGCGCTTGCCTTTCTCACTTCGCTGCCAGCCGAGGAAAGAAAAGAGAAACAACAGGAAGTAAACAGATTCGTCCTCTGGTATGGCAAGGAACGTCGCATCAGTCAGATCACCCCGGTGGCGGTCGCCAGCTATGCCGACTCTGTTGGCACTGCCGGTGGTGATGCCGCCAGGAGACTGGAGCCGGTGAGGGCTCTGCTGACCTACGCCAAAAAGGAGAAGTTCATCAGGTCCAGTCTGGCCCCACATCTCAGGATAAAACAGGCTCCGTCCAAGACCGCCGCACCGGCCAAGCCAAAACAGCAGACTGCCCTCACCGCCGATGACTATGCTCAATTGAAGTCCCAGCTCGCCTCCTTGACAGAGGACCGCATCCGTGTCGCGGAGGAGATGCGTATCGCTGCCGCAGACAAGGACTTCCGTGAAAACGCACCTCTGCATGCCGCCAGAGAGCGCCGCGATCACATAGAGGCCCGCATGCAGGAGATACAGGCGACCATAGCCAACGGCGTCATAGTTGAAGCCGGGAAGCCGGCGGAAAGCCTCACTGTGAAACTGGGGTGCAGGGTTGTCCTGCGCGATCTGGCCTCTGGCAAAGAGCTGACATACACGTTGGTAACCAAGAACGAGGCTGACCCCCTGAATGGCAAGATTTCCATCATCTCCCCCCTCGGCAAGGCCCTGCTCAATCAGACCCGCGGGGCTTCAGTCAAGGTGGTCGCCCCTGCCAGAGAGCTCCGCTACCAGATCGAGCGCATCGAGTAAGCTGTTTAGCTGCTCCATGGCGCAATCCTGATTCCCCATTGCCTCTCCCCCGACTGGCTGTTGGCGCATCCACCTTCTATCGCTCAGTCACCGAACAGGATGTTGTCTGCCTGAGATACTGAGCAGTTGGCCTAGAAACTCCGCGACTTCTGATGGCGAGCCAACAAAGTAGTTGGCTGTACTCTTGGTAGTTAAGCCTCCCACGAAAACAGAGAAGCCACCCCGTTGCTTGACCAACGTGAACCCATCTTCATCCGTCAGGTCATCACCTATGAACATGGGAAAGGGTTCATCATGGCCACACAGGTTTATGAGCAGATCCACAGCCTTGCCCTTGTCCCAGCCTACCGCGGGCCTGACTTCAAGGACCTTCTTTCCATGCGTGACCGTGATCCGGCCATCGGGGCCTGTTCCGTTGATGACTCCTTCGAACAACTGCCTCAGTTCCCCCACCCTTCCCTTCTCCACCAGTCTGTAGTGAACACTAAGGGTGAGGCCCTTGTTCTCCACCAGGATTCCCTCGATATGAGCCAGAGCCTGACTCAACTCCCGATAGACGCTATGGATGACCGGTACAGTCTGCTCAGCCAGGGGATTGACGAAGCTAACGTGCGGCCCCTCTATCTCCAATCCGTGGTTTCCCGCGTAGGTTATGCCGGGGATGCCCACTCTGGCTTTGATATCACTCAATGCCCTGCCACTGATCACGACTACCGTGATGTGAGGCTGGCAGGCCAGGCCTTGCAGGAGCCGCCCGGTTTCCGCAGGGAGCGCTGCCAGCTCAGGCCTGGCAGCAATAGGAGACAGAGTGCCATCGAAATCGCTGAGGAGCAGGATATGCTTTGCGCCCCTGATCTGTTCCGCAATCTCCTGCCAGGCTGCCCAGAGATGTTGCACCACTAACCTCCAAACTCAAGCCCCACCATCTCATTGATTATGTCCGCAGCCCATTTGTAGACGTTGTTCTCCTCAACCACCCTCCGCATCTTCTTCATCCGCCGCTTCCTCTCGGAGGATGGCATCTCGATCGCTTTCTTGATCGCTTCCACGAACTCATCCATGGCATAGGGATTCACCAGGACAGCATCGGTCAGCTCTCTCGCGCTTCCCGTGAACCGGCTCAGTATCAGAACCCCCTTCTCATCAAACGAACTGGCCACGTATTCCTTGGCAACGAGGTTCATACCATCGTGCAATGCGCTGACAATACAAAAATCGGCTATCCGTCT
>JAFNFZ010000282.1:395-2879 GCA_017885485.1 Chloroflexota bacterium | reverse complement strand
TGCTGGTCAGCGGTGCGTGGATCGAGGTTCATGCGAAGATGGAGTTCCACCGTCTCATCGAATTTGGCATAGGTCGTTTTCTTGGCCAACTCGATGGCTTCCTGCAACGTGTACCCTTTGCCGTGCTCGATCCACGCACCGCTGACCAGCAGATACGAGGCATCGCCCTTCTTCCCCATGGCCTGGGCAAGAAGATCCGCATCCTCGTCTTTGCGCAGGGAGAGGCAGTCAGGATTGCCGAGGAAGCCGGCGCCGACTTCGTTGGAGCAGAAGACCTGATCAAGAAGATCGAAGGGGGCTGGACGGACTTCGATGTGACTGTTGCCACCCCCGACATGATGAGCAAGGTAGGCAAGCTGGGCAAGATACTCGGTCGAAAGGGACTGATGCCGAATCCCAAGGTGGGCACTGTCGTGCCTCCCTCCGACCTTCCCCGGGTGATCAGAGACGCCACCAAGGGCAGAGCGGAGTTCAAGCTGGATCGTACGGGAAACGTACACTTGTCCGTGGGCAAGATGAGCTTCGAAACCGCCAAACTCGAGGAGAACCTCTCCGCAGCACTGGAGGCTATCAGCAAGGCCAGACCGAGCGGAGCCAAAGGTCAGTATATCAAGAGCGCCACAATATCAGCCTCCATGGGGCCCGGCATCGCCCTCGATGTGCGATCCATGTCCAGCACAGTCTAGAAAGCGTAATGGTGCTACTTTCCGAGTGTCGGGCGGCCTGCCGTTCCTTTCCACACAACCCCCTGAGCACAGCAGAGGCTGTGCCCCCATCATCCGAGTCCCCCACTTCTGACTATCTATGGAGGGAGCAATGCTAGGTATAGTCTCATACGGTGCTTATATTCCTATCTACAGACTCAGCCGGGAGGCGATTGGCGCCATGTGGTCGAAGGCCGTGGCGAAGGGAGAGAAAGCGGTAGCCAACGCCGACGAAGACAGCGTCACTATGGCTGTGGAGGCGGTACTAGACTGTCTGCATGATATGGACCGCCACATGGTTGACGGCCTCTATTTCGCCACGGACTCGCCCCCCTATGTCGAAAAACAATCAGCCAGCATAGTCAGAGCAGCCGCTGATCTGCGCCAGGACATATTGACATTTGACATCTCTCACTCGCTCAGGGGTGGCGGCTCTGCCCTGAAAGCAGCCCTGGACTCCGTCAAGGCCGGGTCAGCCAGAAGGGCGATGGCAGTTGCCGCCGACCGGCGCATTCCCGCGCCCAACTCGGACTTTGAGCTGCAGTTCGGAGATGGCGCGGCGGCATTTCTGGTCGGCGACACTGACGTAGCTGCAGTGCTGGAAGGGAGCTATCACATCTCCAGCGAGTTCGTCGACATCTGGAGAAAACCCCAGGACACATATATGCAGTCGTGGGAGGAAAGGTTTGTCCGCGACGAAGGCTACACCAAAATGGTGCCCCAGGCGGCCAAGGGCCTGCTGAACAAGCTCCAGTTGACACCAAAGGACATCACCAAAGCAGCCTTCTACGGACCTGACAGCCGGAGCCATGCATCTATCGGCGCCGCCATGGGCCTCGACCCAAAGATACAGATTCAACCTCCGTTGCTGGACAGCATGGGCAACACCGGCACAGCCCTGGCACCCATGATCCTCGTTTCTGCTCTGGAGGAGGCCAGGCCCGGCGACCGGATACTCTTTGCCACTTATGGTGACGGCGCCGACGCCTTCCTGTTCAAGGTGACCGAGCAGATCGAGAAAGTCAGGGACAGGAGGGGGATCAAGCGCCACCTGGCCTCGAAGATGCTGCTGCCCAACTACGGCAAGTACGCTGAGATGCGCGGGCTTATGGAGGGAGAAGAGGGGCGCCGTCCCGCCCGCAGGTCATCCCTGCCGGTGATATGGAGAGAGAGACAGCACCTGTTCCCTCTCTACGGCCAGAAGTGTCGCTCCTGCGGCAACATCCAGTACCCCAAGCAGCGGATCTGCATTTACTGTCAGGCCAAGGACAACTTCGAACTCATCAGGCTTTCTGACAAGACGGGGAAGGTCTTCACCTTCAGTATGGACCAGAGGGCTATGGAGATCGTCCTGCCCAAGGTCTTCACCGTGGTCAACCTTGACGGCGGCGGCAGGTTCTACAGTGTCATGACCGACCGCGATACCTCAAAGGTCACCGTCGACATGCCCGTTGAGATGACTTTCAGAATACAACTGGAAGGATCTGGCCTCTATAACTACTTCTGGCGCGTTCGCCCAATCAGATGCTAAGGAGACGAGAATGGAGAGCTTGAAGGACAAGGTAGCTATCGTCGGCATGGGTTGCACTCCCTTCGGGGAGTTCTGGGATAAGGACCCCGTTGACCTCATAGTGGATGCGGCCACTGAGGCCTTTGAGGACGCGGGGGTGACCGCGAAAGACATGCAGGCAGCCTGGGTAGGATACACCAATCAGGATAATGCTATGACCGGCATTATTCTGGCCAGCGCTCTGCAGCTCCAGTTCATCCCCGTCACCCG
>JAFNFZ010000282.1:0-344 GCA_017885485.1 Chloroflexota bacterium | reverse complement strand
GGGGCCGTGGCCCGCTACGCTCTGGCTGCCACCAAGTACTTCGCCACATACGGACTCAGCCCTGAAGAGGGCAAGAGACTCCTGGCCAAGATCTCCGTCAAGAGCCACTACAACGGCTCCCGCAACCCCAAGGCCATGTTGCGCAACAGGATAACCATAGAACAGGTGCTGAACGCCCCCATCATCGCTTGGCCACTGGGCCTCTTCGATTGCTGCGGCGTCTGCGACGGGGCATCCGCGGCTGTCATGTGCCGCACCGAGGATGCCAGGCACTTCCGGCCCAAGGGAGACTACATTACGATCAAAGCCTCCGCCATTGCCTGTGGCCCGGGGTGGGGCAAGGA
>JAFNFZ010000281.1 GCA_017885485.1 Chloroflexota bacterium | reverse complement strand
AAGTACTGGAACTCGGAGGCCATTATCACGTCGCAGAACTTGCCGGCCAGCCTTGAGAACAGGTATCTGCCAACAAGGGCGGCAAACCTGGACGTACCGCAGGCCGTGATGACCACTTGTTTTGATCTCAGGATGCCAATAGCCATCTCCAGGAGGAGCTTCTTGTCCTGCATCGTGGCGCATCTTATGGCTTGGGGTTCCTCCACGATCTCTTTCAACATGAAGAAGTCGAAGCCCTGTTTGGTGGCTTGCTCCCACTTCCAGTCGACCTCTTTGAATTCCTTTTTGACTGGCTGACCATCCTTGTCCAGAAAGGCGATGGTCTTGCCCAAGATCACCGTCTCGCCATCTTCCAGGAACACCACCCGGTTGGTTTCTTCAAGAAACGCCAGAGCGTCGCTGGCTATGAAGCCCTGGTGGGCGTTGGCTCCCACGACCAGGGGACTCTCTCTCCTGGTGGCAACGACTCTGTCTGGTTCCTTGACGGAAACCGCAGCGAAGGCATAGCAACCCTTCAATTGCTTTGACGCCTTCAGGACGGCCTCCTCCAGGGAAGCACCGGCATCCATGTACTCTTCGATCAGATGTGGGATGACCTCTGTGTCGGTCTGGGAGACGAACCGGTGGTTTGATTCAAGCCTGGTGCGCAGCTCCCGATAATTCTCCACAATCCCGTTGTGAACCACAGCTATCTGCTTCTTGCAGTCGAAGTGGGGATGGGCGTTGACTTGCGTGACGTCGCCATGTGTTGCCCAGCGTACGTGGCCGATTCCAACGTTGCCCGGCAGGCTGTCGAGGTTGTGCTTCCCGCGCACTTGATCCAGCTTGCCCACATCTTTTTCGTCGCACATTCTGCCATCGCAGATAGTTGCGATGCCAGCGGAATCATAGCCTCGATACTCTAGATTCTTGAGCGCCTTGACCAGGAACGGCGCCGCCGCGCTTTCCCCGACGCAGCCGATTATCCCGCACATTACAGCTTCTCCCATCTATTCATGAGTTCTCTCTTCTTCGTGTCACCTCTAGAGCATGGGAAGATATCTCTTCAACTCGTACTCAGTAACTTCAACCCTATACACCTATACGGATCCCACTCCATCTTCTTGTTCTCAATGAAAGCCTTGAAGACATGCTCGCCAATGGCCTTCCGCACCAGTTTACTCTTTTCGGCAGGCTGTATGGCCTCCCAGAGGCTGGATGGAAGGCCCCCTATCCCCCTGCGCCGCCTCTCTTCATCTGTCATATCTAGACTGTAACATTGTAAGCAGAGCGCCTAACCGGACGGTCACAGCAGTGGCTGGTTTTGTCACAAAACCACCTCTCGATAGTCATTTGTATCTGGGAAGGCGCGAGTGGTCTGAAACGGCAACCGACAAGGTGGAGTTCCGCAAGTGCCTTGCTAACCCCTCTATTCCTTTGTAAGTGGTGGGCCTGTGGGGACGATACCTAGAACCAAAACCGTTTCTTGTTTAGAGTTGTCAGGGGGCAGTGGCACAGTGTAGTTGAAAGTCATTTGGTCATCGTCCGCCTGGTTACCAGTTAGGGGGTGGATTTGAGGAGGAAATGGAGCTGGAGTTACTGTAGGCAGAACTGAGACCTTCGAACTGGCCTTCACTCTGGTGTACTACAAGCCACCAGCTCCTGAAACTAAGATGCTCGTAACTCTAACTCTGTAAGTGGTACCATTTTCGGGGGCAAGGTCAACCGCCACCCGTCATGTATTGGTCTGTCTGGGGTCACAGAATCTAGCGCACCTACGGAGCTAGAGGAGTCAGGGGTAAAAGGAGCTTGGTACATCTGTTCCTCATTTGGAAATGAATGGCAGGTGCTCCTGCAACTGGACAAAGAAGTAGCACAGGATGATGTATTTTGGGAACTTCCCGATGAAGCAGGCTATGAGGAACCTGTGGACCGGCATCTTGGTAGCTCCGGCCACCATCCCCGCCACATCGATCGGGATCACCGGTTGAAAAGCGATGAAGGCGATAGCCCACATGCCGTACCGGTCTATCCATCCAGACACCCTTTCATATGCCTCTGGGTAGTCGTTGAAGGCCACTTTCTTCCCCAGAGCACCAGCATAGTAGCCGCCAAGCTCGCCTATTGCTCCCCCAAGGGCCGCAACCAGTGCTATCAGGACAGGGTGATAGATCCCAAGCCCGGCAGCAGCCACCATAATCGACGCGCCAATGAGAACCGGGACTACGACGGTGAGATTGGAGAGGAGGCTGGTTCCAAACACGATAATGTAGACCAGCCACGCATATCTCTGCAGATTATGCTTGAGAGGCGCCAGGAGATGATTGAAGAGGACTGCCAAGGCTAGGCTGATAATGACCAGAATGATGAACAATATGGCCAATCGCACCCATCTGTTCTTCCTCAACTGGGCCAAATCTATCTGCATCGAGGCTCTCGTCCAACAGTCTATGATAACTGCAGCCAACTAGGCCCACAAATCTGCAGAACGTACGGAAGGTATCACGATGGGCATTCATGTTCAGTCTCTAGCGGTGCGCCCCATGAAGAACAAGTGGGCGTCCTGTTCCACTAGGGGCAACCTGAACTTCAACTCTGAACTGTTGATCCTCGACCGTGAATTGAGTGACTATGTCATTGTCCATGAACCGCTGCACTCCATTGCGCCCAATCATGGCAGGATGTGGAAGAGCTTGATGCGGGCACATCTGGGTGACTGTGAGAAGATAGAAGCGCTGCTCAGGGAAAAACAGCACCAGCTAGGGGTCGCAGCCGATGGCGCTCGCCCATGAATCGTCACGACGAGATCGATAGGGCCATCCCTAGGCATGGCGGCTGGCCCGATGCCTTTGCCGCAACCTAGATCAGTCTTGTCACAGCCGTGCGACTCTGGTACCCTTTCTTATACGACCATGGTTTGCCAGCCATCTTGGGCTGCGGTTGGGAGCCAATTCGGTGAACAACAAGGCAGCATTCCACGCGCCGCTGCACAACCTGGATTCAGAGAACCAGACGTACGGTTGCAGGCATGGGAACCCAGACACCTGCGCAAAGAACGCGCTCCCCAGAGTGTGTGCCTTCGTGAGGCCAGACAATATCTGCATGTCGCCTCCCCGGAGCTGGCCCCCTCAGTTCAAGAGACTGAAGTTGATGCAGAAGTAACTCAGCTACGTCTCCCCGCACCAGCGATGATCTTCTCATAAGCGGGTCGGGCAATGCCAATCGCGCAGACAGTCACCCCGCGTTTCAGAGGGAGTTCGATCCTCGAGCCGGGCTAAGGGAGCAAGCCCCCTAGACCCTGATCTCAAACGGTATTGCTGCCGGTGTAGGTCTATTGCGGGCCCTCAATCCTGATCTGGGCCAACCTATCCCTCTGTATCCAAGCTGAGGTTG
>JAFNFZ010000280.1 GCA_017885485.1 Chloroflexota bacterium | reverse complement strand
ACCGGCCGGGAGAACCTGGAAATGGTGGGACGGCTGTACCACATCGGCGGCGCGCTGGCCCGGACCAGGGCTAGGGAACTGCTGGCGCGGTTTGAGCTGACCGAAGCTGCCGACCGCCGGGTACGAACTTACTCTGGAGGCATGCGGCGTCGGCTGGACCTGGCGGCCAGCCTGGTGGCACGGCCGCCAGTCCTGTTTCTCGATGAGCCGACCGCCGGCCTCGATCCGCGAAGCAGACAGGCACTCTGGGATATCATCACCGGCCTGGTCAAAGAGGGCACCACCGTGCTCCTGACCACTCAGTACCTGGAAGAGGCCGACCGCCTGGCCGACTACATCGCCGTCATCGACCACGGCCAGATCATCGAGGCAGGTACGTCACAGTACCTGAAGGAATGCTGCGGAGGAGATGTTCTGGTTCAACTCCGTCTGTCGGACCGCACGCAGACTGCCATTGCCGGGGAAGTCCTGTCCACCTTCGGCGACGGCAAGCTACAGATTGACGATAGAGCCGGGCAGGTCAGTCTGCCCGTCGTCGACGGTACCGCGATCCTGCCTGAGGTGGTGCGACGTCTGGACGGACGCGGGATCACACGCTATGACGTGACTCTGAGGCACCCGACTCTGGATGACGTTTTCCTGGCACTGACGGGTCGCTCTGTTGAAGAAGTCCAGGCGGAGGGCGCCGCGGGCGAAGTCCAGCAACACGGAAGGAGGCGAAAACGATGAGCGTGGCGACTACTTCGACGTTCTCCAGTCTGGCCTGGACCATTCCAGACACGATGGTCATAACCTGGCGGACGCTTCTGCGCACGGTCCGCCTGCCCCAACTGCTGGTGTTCTCCACGATCCAGCCTGTAATGCTGCTTCTGCTCTTCAACTACGTCTTCGGCGGCGCCATCAACACCGGTCCCATGCCCATGAAGTACATCCAGTTCCTGCTGCCGGGGTTTCTGGTACAGATCGTGGTCTTCGGCTCCACTCAGACCAGCGTCGCTTTGGCAGAAGACCTCTCCCGCGGCATCATCGACCGCTTTCGTTCCCTGCCCATGTCGCGAGCTGCCGTCCTTGCGGGACGCACGCTGGCGGACACTCTCCGATATGCCTTCCTGGCGGTGCTCATGGTGGGAGTGGGATACGCTGTCGGGTTCAGATTCGAAAACGGATTCGCTTTCGCTGTCGGGGCCATCATGCTGTCCGTCCTCTTCGGGTTCGCCTTCAGCTGGATTTCCGCCTTCATCGGCATGTCCGTGAGAGACGTGGAGACGGCCCAGGTAGCCGGATTCGTGTGGGTCTTCCCCATCGTCTTCGCCAGCTCCATGTTCGTGCCGGTGGAGAGCATGCCCGGCTGGCTGCAGGCCTTCGCCAAGATCAATCCGGTGACCATGACTGCCGACTCTATGCGAGGGCTGTGCCTGGGCGGACCGATATGGACGCACCTCTGGAAGTCTCTGGCCTGGATTGGTGGGATATTGGTGGTATTCCTGACGCTGGCCGTGAACCGCTACCGCCGCATTGCCTAGATCGGGATCGAGCCCTCGACTCGCTGCCCACCACTGCCCTTCTCGGACACCGGAACTGGTCCTAGTATCTGATATCCGGTATCTCGCCTTCTGCTCTGGCAACTGCTACCTAGGAAATAGTACAACTAGCGGGGCAAGCCACGCCTCTCATCCAGGTGGGGCAGGTCAAGGGTGTCACAGGCTATGAGAAAAGCACGCGCACCGACGCTGGGTGTCAGTGTCAACGGTTCGCTGTTGGAGGCGGCAACTACACCAGACTGAAGGCCAGTTCGAAGGTTAGAGTTCTTTCGTACAGTACTGCCCACCGTATTTATGTCTGCTTGCAGGAGTTAGCAGGTGTCAGGCAACACTGTGGCAGCGGCATGCCCTCAATTGGGCATCAACACTGTAACCCTCAACCTGCTCTTCGGAGCTGACCCTTGCATAGAGTGCGGCTTTCATGTCTAGGTCTCCTTTGGTCTCCGGGGCCTATTCCAGTATGGCGACTTGCACTTCGGGCATAGGACCACCTCTGGTTTGCGGGGTACCCAGGTATGACCGCAGCGTTTGCATGTCAATAGGGGGATCTTCACTTGAGCCATGCCCTCACCTCAACATAAGTATATATCATAATTATATAGTATGACCCTCTGTTTATCAAGTCATTTGAACGGGGGAATTGCGCATTGGAGGTCAGGCTCTACGGGGGGCATTGTGGCGACTGCGGGTGATCTATCCCCGCATTGTGATCCGCAGTGTCTGCGGGCATTCAGAGGTTCTGCAAGGCGCGGGTGAGGTGAGGGTAGGGGAACGAGAAGTAGAATTGCCGCTGCTGAGCTTATCTCTTGGTCACGCAAGGATGTTTCTTGTCATCCCCGTGACATACTCTGACCTGCTCGGGAGTGCATTCGCCTGGCTTCCCCTTCAGCTTCTCCGGATGTTCACAAGCCTTCTCTTTCTTTGATTGACGCATTTGTACAGCTCCTCTCCATCATTCCGCCTGAAATGGCCCAGATCGATTCAACAAATCCACATCTGATTCTGCCTCATTGTACCACCCAACCTCAGCTTGGATACAGAAGAGGAAGGGGGGGAGGGGAGATTGGTATACCCTGGCCTTGGGTTGCCGTCCTAGAGCCTCTGGTGAAGCCCTGAAGGCATGAAGGGGACAGCATGAGGTTCCCCAAAACGCTGCGCGTTACAAGTCCAAGGCTGCCAACTGTTCGGGCTCTTGGGGATATGCAGGTGTGGCGACCATGCTGCCCCACGATCTCTAAGGACCCAAGGTCAATCGGCCTGCCACACGTATCCTCTGACTGGCATTCTAACACCTTATCCGAGATACAAGGTCAAGCATGGGATGCGAGTAGGGCTACCTCCTATTGAGGCCCACCGTCCGAAGGGATGATAGCTCCAGTTATGAAAGCCGAGGCGTCAGACGCCAGAAACATGGCCAGTCCAAGGTGGTCTTCGGGCCTGGCAGCTCGCCCCAATGGGATATCTCTGGAGTACTTCTCAACAAGCTCTGGCCCCAGTCCCTTTGTCGCTCGAGCAGTTAGGGTTAGGCCTGGCGCAATGGCGTTGACACGAACATTGTAGGGAGCCCAGGCGATAGCGAAAGCCCGCGTCAATTGATTCACTCCGGCCTTGGCTGCACCTGCAGCAGCCTCGAGAGCAACCGGTTTTGTGCCTGACAGAGAGCTAATGTTGATGATGCTGCCGCTTCGCTGCTCGACCATCACCTTGGCTACTGCTTGATTGACTAGGAAGACGCTTTTGAGATTTCTATCCTGTAGCTCATCCCAGAATTCCTCGAAAATCAGGGTGACAGTGGGGAAAAATCAGGGTGACAACTGTCTGTTAAATCAGGGTGACAACTTGGGACGGGCAGCAAAAAACCGGCCTCCTTTCCGGGCCGGTTTCCGCAATAGTTTGTATGTTCTGGCTACAATACCACTATATATGGTATAGTGGTGAGCCGCGTGGGATTCGAACCCACGACACCCTGATTAAAAGTCAGGTGCTCTTCCCCTGAGCTAGCGGCCCACCGTACCTAATTCTATCGTATTCCCTCTAAAATTGCTGCTCCGTGGCCCGTCTGCGGTCTCAAAGGCCAGGTTTGACAGCCACGCCTGTCGGCCCGTACAATTCTGGCTGACTCGAATTGAAACCGCGATGGTTCCCATCTGACAATCAGCCAACAGCCACAAGGAGGTTAGCTTCATGAACTACGACCACATCATCCTTGAGAAGAAGGATGGGGTAGCCTGGATTACGCTGAACCGACCCCAGGCGCTCAATGCCCTGGCTCCCGACACTCACAGACAATTGCAGCACGCCTTTCTGGAGATTGACAAAGACCCCGAGGTTAGGGTGGTCGTCATCACTGGGGCCGGCAGAGCCTTCTGCGCCGGCGGAGACCTGAAGTACATCAGCGCCCAGAAGGATGATCCCAAACTGATCGCCGCCTACGGCCAGCTCTTCCACGACACCTTCTACATCATGGAACATATGAGCAAGGTAATCATCGCCATGGTCAACGGACTGTGCTACGCCGGCGGGATCGAACTAATGGAGGCCTGCGATCTGGCCTACGCCGCGGAGGATATCATGCTGGGCGATCAGCATGCCACCTACGGACTCATCCCAGGCGGCGGTGGGTCCCAGAGGTTGCCCCGCCTCATGCCACTGCGGAAGGCCAAGGAGCTTCTGTTCACCGGCGACTGGATTTCAGCCAAGGACGCAGAAGATGTAGGACTCATCAACAAGGCCGTGCCAGCGGACAAGCTGAAGGACCATGTCATGGAAGTGGTCAATAAGCTGCTCCAGCGCAGTCCCATGGCCTCGAAGTACATTAAGTACGCCGTGAACCGCGGCATGCAGGTCGATCTCTACACGGGTTTGGAAATCGAGAAGGCAGCCTCCATGGCCCATTTCCAGACCGAGGACTCCAGGGAAGGCATCTCGTCCTTCATGGAGAAGAGGAAACCGAACTTCCCGGGCAGGTAGCCCGCTCTGTAGCCGGTCTGACCCGTGGGCCCGCATCCGGCACATCTCTTTGAAGATAGGGAGGACGAACATATGGAATACACCCACCTCGTCGTTGAGAAGAAGGACGGCATAGGCAAGATCAGAATCAACCGTCCCGACGCCCTGAACGCCCTGCACCCTGATACCCATACCCAGTTACAGCACGCACTGCGGGACTTCGATAAAGACCGCGAGGTCAGGGTCATCATCCTCACCGGAACCGGCCGGGCCTTCTCCTCTGGCGCAGACCTGAAGCACATCAGCTCGGTCGCCGACAGGCCAGCCGAGATCGTNNGAGGTGATGCAGGCCTGCGACCTGGCCTATGCTACTGACGATGCCCGCATCGGCGATCAGCACGCCAACTTCGGCCTCATTCCCACCGGCGGCGGAACACAGCGGCTGCCCCGGCTCATTCCCCTGAGGGTGGCCAAGGAGCTTCTCTTCACCGGCGACTGGCTCTCCGCCAAAGACGCCGAGAAGTGGGGCCTGATCAACAAGGCTGTTCCCGCCGACAAGCTCGAGGAAACCGTTATGGCCATGGCCAACAAGCTGAAGGAGAGAAGCCCCATGGCTTCGAAACACATCAAGTACGCCGTGAACCATGGCATGCAGGTTGATCTCTACACCGGCATAGAGCTGGAGAAAGCCGCCTCCATGGCCCACTTCCAGACCGAGGATTCCCGGGAAGGGATCTCGGCCTTCATGGAGAAAAGGAAACCGGATTTCCCCGGAAGATGACGTTGACAATCATGCTCCCGATTGCTTAAGCTCATTGAGTCCCTTTCCCCTCAGGGGAAGGGGACTTATGATTGGGCGTACAGAGAAGAGCGCATGTTCAATCCCGTAAGCAGCAAGGTGAGCTTCCCCAAAGTCGAGGAGCAAGTCCTCGATTTCTGGAAGAAGAACGCCATCTTCGCGAAGAGCGCCTCGCTCCACCCGGATGGCCCGCTGTTCACTCTATACGACGGCCCGCCCACCGTCAACGGCAATCCCGGCATCCACCACGTGCTCTCCCGTGTGTACAAGGACGTCATCCCCCGCTACAAGACCATGAAGGGCTTCCGCACCTTCCGCAAGGCCGGCTGGGATACCCACGGCCTGCCGGTGGAGCTGGAGATCGAGAAGGAGCTCCGCTTCAACAGCAAAGCGCAGATCGAGCAGTTCGGCATCGATAAGTTCAACGCCCGCTGCCGCGAAAGTGTACAGCGTTACCTCAAGCCTTGGGAGGAGCTGACCGAGCGCATCGGCTTCTGGCTGGATATGGAGCACCCCTACATCACCTTCACCAACGATTTCGTCGAGTCCCTCTGGTGGATCATCAAGCAGCTCTGGGACAAAGGGCTGGTCTATCAGGGTCACCGCGTCACCCCTCACTGCCCCCGCTGCGGCACCTCCCTCAGCTCGCATGAAGTGGCCCAGGGCTATGAGGACGCCGAAGATCCCTCCATCTACATCCGCTTCCGGCTGAGCAGCGATGCCCAGAGCGACGCCGGGGTAAATACCCTGGAGAGACTGGGGTGGGACACTGTCAGGGGTGTCTGGGACGCCGAGGTGCCCCATGTGCTGGCCTGGACCACCACGCCCTGGACCCTCACCGGCAACATCGCCCTGGCCATCGCTCCCAATGAGACCTATGCGCTGGCGCAGTGCCGCAGTCGGCAGGGCAGCACCGAGAGGCTCATCCTGGCCAAAGCCCTGCTTGATCAAGCCGTGGGCCCCGGCAACTGGGAGATACTGCAGGAGTTCAAGGGCAGGGACCTGGACGGACTCTACTACGACCGGCTCTACGAGCCGAAGGCCGCCTTCGTGGCCCTTGGCGAGCAGCTGCCGGCGCACAGCCGGGTTGTGGCCGCCGATTTCGTCTCCGTCGCCGACGGCACCGGCGTGGTCCACATCGCCCCGGCCTTCGGGGAAGAGGACTTCAATCTGGGCAAGTCGCGGGGATTGCCCATGGTGCAGAGCGTCGATCTGGATGGCAAGATGCTGCCCAACGGCAAGCCCTGGGACGGCAAGTTCGTGAAGAAGGCCGACCCCATGATCATGGACGACCTGGAGCAGCGCGGTATCCTGCATCACCGGGCCACCATCGTTCATACTTATCCCTTCTGCTGGCGCTGCAGCACGCCCCTGCTCTACTACGCCAAACCGTCATGGTACATCAAGACCACGGCCATGAAGGACAGGCTCATCGCCGGCAACCGGGACATCAACTGGTACCCGGAGTACATCAAGGAAGGCCGCTTCGGCGACTGGCTGGAGAACAATGTCGACTGGGCCTTCTCCCGCGAGAGGTACTGGGGCACGCCGCTGCCCATCTGGCGCTGCGAGCGACACCCGGAACACCTCGAGTGCGTGGGCGGCATCGAGGAGTTGAAGAGCCAGCCCGACGTGCGGGGACTGGTGGAACCGCTGGACCTGCACCGGCCCTGGGTGGATAGCGTGACCTTCGGCTGCCGCAAATGCGGCGGAACCATGAGGCGGCTGCCCGAGGTCCTTGATGCCTGGTTCGATTCCGGGGCCATGCCCCTGGCCCAGTTCCACTACCCCTTCGAGAACAGGGCGGAGTTCGAGAGCCACTTCCCGGCCGACTACATCTGCGAAGCCATCGACCAGACCAGAGGCTGGTTCTACACTCTTCACGCCCTGTCCACGCTGCTCTTTGAGAAGCCCTGTTTCAAGAACGTCATCTGCCTGGGACACATCCTCGACGCCAAGGGCGAGAAGATGAGCAAGGCCAAGGGCAACGTCGTTGACCCCTGGAAGATCGTCGGCAACCAGGGGGCCGATGCCCTGCGCTGGTACATGTTCACCGCCACGCCGCCCGGCAACGTGAAGCGCTTCTCCGCCGACCTGGTGAGCGAGTCCATGCGGAAGTTCCTCTCCACCCTGTGGAACACCTATTCCTTCTTCGTCATCTACGCCAACATCGACGGCTTCGATCCCACCACGGCCAGAGCCCCTGCCTCCAGGCCCGAACTGGACAGGTGGATCATCTCCGAGCTGAACCAGCTCATCGACCAGGTGGACAGGGCCTTCGATGGCTACGACCCGACCGAAGCCGGCAGGAGGATCGAAGAGTTCGTGGACTACCTCTCCAACTGGTACGTCAGGAGGAGCCGGCGGCGCTTCTGGAAGAGCGGCAGCGACGAGGACAAGCTGTCCGCCTATTTCGCCCTCTATGACTGTCTGGTCACCCTGTCCAGGCTACTGGCGCCGCTGACACCGTTCATCGCCGAGGAGCTGCACCAGAACCTGGTCCGGTCGGTTGACCCCAAAGCGCCCGAGAGCGTCCATCTCTGTGCATTCCCAGTTGCCGACGTCTCAAGAACCGACGCCGCACTGTCCGCCGACACCCGCCTGGCCATGAAGATCTCCAGCCTGGGGAGGGCTGCCAGAAGCAAGGCCGGCATCAAGGTGCGCCAACCCCTGGCCAGGGTAGTGATCAAGACCAGATCGAAGTCCGAAAGGCAGGGCCTGGAAGGTCTTGCCCCTCAGGTGCTGGAGGAGCTCAACGTCAAGGGAATCGCCTTTGCTGAGCCGGAAAGCGACCTCACTGCCCGGCCGGGCTACTGCGTTGCTGAGGAAGGCGGCTATGTCGTGGC
>JAFNFZ010000279.1 GCA_017885485.1 Chloroflexota bacterium | reverse complement strand
AGGTCCTATGAGCAGTTGGAGATTGCACCCACTCACTTCGTTGGGCATGATCAGTGGAAACACCGGTCCAGGGTAGCGGGATTGCTCGTCCATGGCAGTCCTGCGGATTCGGCGTCTGCGGAGGAAGACGTTGAGGTGGTCCTCAGTGAAACGCCATTCTACGGAGAGATGGGTGGGCAGGTGGGAGACACTGGTGAGATCCGCGGTGACCATGGCCGGGTGCTTGTCAGGCAGACCATCAGACCCCTGCCCGAGATCATTGTCCATCAGGGCAGGATTGCTCAGGGTCGTATTGCAGTGAATGACAGTGTGGAAGCTGAAGTTGACCTGCCACGCCGTCTGGATATCGCTCGCAACCATACAGCCACGCACTTACTGCACTCTGCTTTGAGGACGGTGCTGGGGCAACACGTCCGTCAGTCCGGCTCTCTGGTCAACCCTGATGGATTCAGATTCGACTTCACCAGCCCCGAGCCGGTCGGCAGGCAGAGACTACTGGAGATCCAGCACTTAGTGAATCAGAAGACAAGGGAGAACCTGCCCGTGCTGGTCCGCTCCATGTCATATGGAGAGGCGGTATCCAGAGGCGCTATCGCCCTGTTTGGTGAGAAGTATGGCGACGTGGTCCGCGTGGTGGAGACCGGCGATCCACCGTTCAGCATCGAGCTGTGTGGCGGCACCCATGTTCGGTCGACAGGAGAGATAGGCATCCTCCAGATTACCAGTGAAGGGAGTATCGGCAGCGGACTGCGGCGCATTGAGGCATTGACCGGAAGGGGAGCAGAGAGATTCCTCGAGCAGCGGCTGGCTGTGGTGGAAGCGCTGGCCCAAGAATTGCAGACGTTGCCTGATGGAGTACAAAGCAAAGTCCTTGGACTGGTCAATGATTTGCGGGAGGAACAAAGGCACCGCGAGAAGCTGGAAACAGAGTTGGCTAGGAGTAGCGCCCTATCAGCGACCAGAGAGTTGGGATACGCCAAAGGCGTTGGCAAGGTTTACTTGATTCAGTCAGTCGATCTGGCGACTGAGAAAGCACTCCGGGCGGCGAGCGATAGGTGGAAGGAGCAATGTGCTGCGGAGTCGACAAGCGGGATTGTTATTGTGGCCAGTGGGGATGCGACCAAGCCGATTTTTGCAGTATCTGGAACTCCGGACGTAGTCATTGGAGGGTTTTCTTCGGGCCATATTGCGGGGCTTATTGGCAGGATGGCGGGGGGAGGTGGCGGCGGCAGACCAGAACTCGGGCAAGGGAGAGGTAAGGATTTGATCAAGTTGAATGAGGCATTGCAGCAGGCAGTAATTGTGATCGAATCCCAATAAGACAGGGACGCTTGTGGTTGGAGACAGGACTAGTGCCGGCGCAGTAGGCAGGGTGCTTGGGCTTGACGTCGGGGAGAAGTGGATCGGAGTGGCCCTGAGCGATCCGTGTGGCATCCTGGCCAGTCCCCTGACCAGAATCCCCAGGACAGGGCCGGAGCCTCCGGAGGCGGCCATTAGTCATTTGGTGAGTCAGCACGAGGTGAAACGCGTTGTGGCTGGGCTGCCCTACTCCATGGATGGCAGTATCGGACAGCAGGCCGAGAATGTCCGCGGTTTTCTGCGTCAGCTCTCTAAAGTCCTGGAGGTTCCCATAGAGACTCGGGATGAGCGTTTGTCCACCGTGGCCGCGTCGAGGCGGATGGTTGAAGGTGGAGCCAAAAAGGGAAGCCTCAAGGGAAGAATCGATGCTGCCGCCGCAGCTTTCATCCTGCAGGGGTATCTGGACCAGACGCACGCCCAGCAAGGCTAGCTCCGCTGTCCGGTTGAACAGTGGGCGCTTCATGGGTGACCCGCTTCTGGACTCTGATTTGATGTAAGCTCCCCACCTGCAAAACAGAACGGCAAGGGCGATTGCGATGATGGTGTTTGGTTGATGAGCAAGACTGTCTTCCTCATTGGCTATCCCCTGAAACACTCCATCTCCTCTGCATTCCAGCAAGCGGCCTTCGACTACTATCATCTCGATGTCCGTTATGAGAATTGTGAGACAGGGCAGGCAGAACTGGAGACAACTATGAGGAATCTGCGTCAGTCCTCTGTCTTAGGGGCAAATGTAACCATACCGTACAAGGAAAGGGTTATTCCCCTGCTCGACGAACTGGACGCGCCCGCGGCACAGATAGGTGCAGTCAATACCATTGTCAATCGGGGAGGCAGGCTTCTTGGCTGCAATACCGATGCGCCTGGATTCATGAAGGCTTTGCGGGATGAGGCCGGCTTTGAATGTCGTGGAAAGAGTGCCCTGCTCTTGGGCGCCGGCGGTGCCGCCCGGGCCATTGGCTTCGCCCTTGCTAAGGAAGGGGTGAGGAGTCTGACCATAGCCAATCGNNGGTGGTTGCTGTACCGTGGGAAGCACTGGGATCGGCGAGGGCCCTGCGTCACTATGACCTGCTGGTCAACTGCACTTCACTCGGGATGAGACACAGTGCCACAGAGGGTGAAACCCCGCTGGATGCGGATGCCATTCCCGGGGGTGTTCTGGTCTGTGACCTGGTGTATAATCCACAAGTGACGCCATTGCTGAAGGAAGCCAGGGAAGCCGGTGCGGCGACCCTTGGAGGGCTGCCCATGCTCATCTATCAGGGAGCGGCTTCCTTTGAGTTGTGGGCGGGGAGGGAAGCCCCTCTCGACATAATGTTCAGGAAAGCCAGAGAGGTTCTGGGCGAGGGATCGGATTTGCCGGTGGCCTCGGGATTAGCGGTGGTCTATTCTGGGACCTATATGGAAGCACAGGTGATGAAGGCCCATTTGGAGAGCGAGGGTATTCCTGCCATTCTGAAATACGAGGGCGCTGGTATGATATTCGGCATCACGGTTGATGGCCTGGGCGAGACCACTATTCTGGTGCCAGACTATCTGGCTGAAGATGCAATTGAGATTCTCCGGGGCCAGGAGGTGGACCCAGGCGATGATGCCTAGACTGCGTCTTCTGACTGCCGGTGAGTCGCACGGCAAAGGGTTGATGGTCATCATTGATGGCATGCCGGCGGGATTGCCTCTGGATGAGGACTATATAGCCTCTGAACTGAAGAGGCGGCAGCTTGGGTATGGGCGGGGCTCGCGGATGAAGGTAGAGCAGGATAGGGCAGAGATTCTATCAGGGGTCCGCCACGGGGTGACCATAGGGAGCCCCATTGGCCTCCTGATATGGAACCGTGACTGGGAGAACTGGAAAGAGGTTATGGACGCCTCGCCTCCCGGTAAGGATGTCCCACCGATAACCCGACCCCGACCGGGACATGCCGACGTGGCTGGAGCCACAAAATATGGCCTCGGTGACATTCGTCCTGTCATGGAACGTGCCAGTGCCAGGGAGACTGCTGCCAGGGTGGCTGCCGGCGCAGTCGCCCGCAGGTTCGTCACAGAATTCGGAATGGAGATCCGTAGTCACACGCTGGCCATAGGCGGAGAATGGGCGAATGAGCAGACTTCCATCGACTGGCAGCAGGTCGAGCAGTCTCCAGTCCGTTGTGCCGATGCCGGAGCAGCGAAGGCCATGATGGTTGCCATTGACAGAGCGGTCTCATCAGGAGATACCGTGGGTGGGGTCTGTGAGATCGTAGCCGCCGGTGTGCCTGTCGGGTTGGGAAGTCATGTTCATTGGGATCGCCGCTTGGATGGTGCCATTGCCCAGGCGATCATGAGCATCAATTCTGTCAAGGGGGTGGAGATTGGGGATGGTTTCAAGCTGGCCGATCTGAAGGGTTCCCAGGCTCATGATGCCATTGAGGTGAGCCAGGCATCCCCTTATCCTTGGAGACGGCCCACCAACCATGCCGGGGGAATCGAGGGAGGGATCAGCAACGGTGAGCCCATCATAGTGAGGGTGGCGGTGAAACCGGTTCCCACTCTTGGCAAGCCCCTGCCTTCGGTGGATTTGTCCACGAAGGAAGCGACTGAGGCTCATTATGAGCGCAGCGATGTCTGTGTTGTCCCGGCGGTCGGAGTCATAGCAGAGGCCATGCTGGCGTATGTTCTGGCTGGCGCTGTACTGGAGAAATTCGGTGGAGATAGTCTGGGGGAGACGAAGCGCAACTACGACAGTTGCCTTGATTCTGCCCAGAGACAGGGATGAGTAGGCTTGGGTTCCATTGCCATGGTCTCGACCATTTCGGCAAGGTTATCGTAGCCAATGGCTTGAGGCGGGGTGAGTTCTACAACTTTCCGCCGCAGAGTCTGCCTGCGCTGAGGGATGAAATAGAGCGCCACAACCTGGCGGCGAGCATACATGCCCCTCTGACAAAGGTCTCCTGGTACCCCACGCCGCCGACAATATCCTTTCTGTGTGACGTCCACGTCGAAACGAGGTTGCTCAGCCTGAGAATGGTTGAAGAGACAATGGAGCTGGCTGAAGATTTTGGCGCTGAGTATGTGGTTGTCCATTTCCCGGTGCCCCCTTCAACGCCGGTTCGCGGCGTTGGGTATGATGAGATGAGGGACATCGCCTGGCGGAGCGCTCTCCGCCTGTCGGATCTGAGTCAGAAACCCGGCGTGCCCATTCATATCGAGGGTTTCGGTCCCAGCCTGTTCCTCACGCCGGAGTTCATAGTTGAGGTGACCGGCAATCTCAGAGGACTGCTCTATTGTTTCGATATCGGGCACATGCATATTGCCGCCAGGCGGGATGGATTCAATCTCTATCAGTTTGCTCAGCAGCTGGCGCCATACATTGGTTCCGTTCATATGTGGAATAACCGGGGTATCCGGGACTACCTGACCTTTGGGCACATCCCGGTACACCCCTGTCAGAAACCTGCGGATGGCTGGGTGGATATCGACCGTATTCTGCGGTTGATAGTCCCCCAGAATCCTTCGTGTCGTATCATTCTGGAGAGCTCTTCTCACTATCCGGAGGCGTTGGGGGGACACGATTTCCGGGATGGAGTGGAATGGACAAAGGATCTAATCGCCGCATTATCCTGATCGGCTTCTCTGCCACAGGGAAGTCCAGGATAGGACGGGAGATCGCCCGACACCTTGGCTGGGGTCTAGTGGATACTGACCAAGAGTTGACCGGGCTCGCCGGCAAAGACATTCCGCAGATCTTTGCTCAGGACGGTGAAGACCGTTTCCGAGAGATGGAACAACAGGTTCTGGCGGCGGCGTGTCAGAAGACAGGGGTGGTAATCGCCTGTGGCGGGGGCGCGGTCATTGCCCCCCACAACCGCCAATTGATGAAGGAGAGTGGTTTCGTGGCCTGCCTCGAAGCCAGCCCGGAGGTTATCCACCGGCGTCTGGTGGAGGATACCCGGACTTCCGGGAGTATTCGTCCTCTTCTGGCAGCCCCAAATCCCCTCGAGCGCATCAGACAGCTGAAGGAATCGCGTCAGCACTACTATGCCGTCGCTGACTGGACGGTGCACACCGACCATCTGGCTCTGGAGGAAGTCCTGCAGGAAACGCTTCGTGGCTGGTACTACTGGAGTCGGGCTCGCCAGGAAGCTCCCGGGTGGTGCCCTGGTGATGATCTTGCCTGTGAAGTAGTCACAGCCATAGCCCACTATCCTGTCTATGTTGACTGGGGCCTGCTTCGCGGTCTGGGCCAGAGAGTGGCTCGGGTTGGTCTATCCGGGACCGCCCACATCGTCAGTGACCAAACGGTCTTCTCTATCTACGGTGACACTGTGACAAAGAGCCTCAAGGAAGCGGATATCCCCGCTGCCAGCTTCGTGGTGACTCCTGGCGAAACAACCAAGACGCTGGACACCGCTGCCAGGATCTATGACTGGCTCATAGAGCGCAGAGCTGAGAGGAGCGACACCATTGTTGCCCTCGGTGGAGGGGTCATCGGTGACCTTGCTGGCTTTGTGGCAGCCACATTCCTCAGAGGTCTGCCTCTGGTACAGGCGCCCACCAGCCTCATCGCCATGGTGGATGCTTCTATCGGTGGCAAGACGGCGGTCAATCATCCTGATGGGAAGAACCTCATCGGCGCCTTCCATCAGCCGCGTTTGGTGATGGCCGACGTTCAAACGCTGACTACCCTCAGTGACAGGGAGATGATCTCCGGCTGGGCAGAGGTGGTGAAGCATGGGATTGTTCTCGATCCGGGGTTATTTGCCTTTCTGCAGAGCAACGCTGTGAACCTGCGGAGGCTGGATCCCCAGGCCGCCACTGAATCTGTGAGGCGGAGTGTTGCCGTCAAAGCCAGGATCGTCAGCGAGGACGAGAGGGAGAGCGGCAGGCGTGTCCTGCTGAACTATGGGCACACCATCGGTCATGCTCTGGAGGCGGCCACTGACTATGGACGCTTCACTCACGGCGAGGCTGTGGCCATAGGCATGACTGGTGCGGCCATGCTCAGTCACAGCCTGGGACTGCTGCCCGGCGAGATAGTGAGAGAGCAGAGCGCTCTTCTGCAGGATCTCGGCCTGCCTGCACATGGCTCGGGCATAGATTTGAACGAAGTCCTGGATATCATGAAGTCAGACAAGAAGGTTAGGGGCAGGGCCGTGAGGTGGGTGCTACTGGAGGGGGTGGGCAGACCCGTGGTCAGGAATGACGTGACCGAGGAGCGCGTCAGGGAGGTGCTCCAAACGTTGCTGGCAGACCAGCCCCCTGGTGAGGCCGTTCCTTGATAAGAACCAGACATAACGAAGAGAGGACTGGAGATAACCTGCTCAGCCGGGGCCTTGAGTAGGAAGAGACCAGACATAACTAGGAAGGAACTCGACATAACGTTGAGTCTTCGTGAAGGGAGAGCGCGGTGGGAGAAAATGTGAAAGGCACGACCATTCTGGGAGTGAGGAGGGGTGGTCAGGTGGCTATTGCCGGCGATGGGCAGATTACCACCGGGGATGTGGTGTTGAAGAGTGGTGCCAAGAAAGTACGTACCTTATACCATGATCAGGTGATTGCTGGCTTTGCCGGCTCTGTGGCTGACGCATTGACCTTGTTTGAGAGATTTGAAACCGAGCTCGATAAGTATGGCGGGCAACTGAGGCGCGCGGCAATCGAGCTGGCCAAAGAATGGCGCACCGATCGCGTGCTGCGCCGCCTGGAAGCCTGGCTTATTGTAGCAGATCGCAGTGAGACACTGGTCATCTCGGGCGAAGGTGATGTGATAGAGCCGGACGAGGACATTGTGGCCATAGGTTCAGGTGGAGGCTATGCACAGGCTGCGGCCAAAGCTCTGCTCCAGCACTCCGACCTTGACGCGGAAACCATAGCCCGCACCAGTATGGAGATCGCTGCAGGCATCTGTATCTATACCAACCGCAACATCAGTGTAATCACTCTTGATGAGGCCACCAGCTAACTCCTCTTTACTCAGGGAGTAATCAAGCGAATCGAGCAGTGGGCCACAGATTTGAGATAACCAAATACTGCCCTCGCAGCGGCGCGCGGGCTGGAGTGATAGCCACACCCCGAGGGTCTTTGCCAACGCCTCTCTTTCTTCCGGTGGCCAGCCAGGGCTCAGTCAAGACGCTGACGCCGGACGACCTCAAGACTATTGGGGTCAGCATGGTGTTGGGCAATACCTATCACCTGTACCTCAGGCCGGGGATTGACCTGATTGAATCACTCGGGGGNNGGTCTCTGACGAAGGGGTTTCGTTCAGATCACATATCAATGGCAGTGAACATTTCTTCACGCCCGAGAAGGTGGTTCAACTTCAGGGAAGACTGGGGAGTGAGATCGCCATGCCGCTGGATGAATGCCCTCCCTATGGCGGCGACCGGGCATCCATTCGGGATGCCATGGAAAGGACGCGTCGCTGGGCTGAAAGAAGTCTCGCTTGCCATCGACGGCCGGGTCAGGACCTCTACGGGATTGTCCAGGGAGGCGTGTTCCCTGAACTGCGCCGCGAGTCGGCTGGTCATCTTGTGTCGCTGGGGTTCTCCGGCTATGCCATAGGGGGGCTAAGCGTAGGGGAACCAAAGAAGGTCACGCTGGATGTGGTTGAGGAGACGACCTCCTGTCTGCCAAAGGAAGAGCCGCGCTATCTCATGGGGGTAGGGTCACCTGAAGATCTCTTTGAGTGCGTAGCCAGGGGGGTGGACATGTTTGATAGCGCTCTGCCCACACGCACCGCCAGAAACGGCGCTCTGTTCACTGCTCTGGGCAGGCACAATATCCATAATGCCTGCTACAAGGATATGGACCGAGCCATTGATGCAGATTGCGGCTGCTACACGTGTCTCAGTTTCTCGGTGGCTTATCTGCACCACCTTTTCAAGAGCAGAGAACTCCTCGCCTACAGGCTGGCTACGATCCACAACCTGTCGTTTGTCATCAGACTGATGGAGAGAATGAGGCAGGCCATCATCGACGATTGTTTCGTGGAACTCAAAGACTCGTTCCTGGCCAACTATCGAATTACGGACGAGGAAACGCGGATTCTCCAGAAACGGAAGTGGCTGGATAGATCCTCAAGGACTGCTGGCGAAGGCAACGGCGCCCAGGATGCCGGCATTGTCACCTAGCTGGCTGGGAACGATACGCACTGCCTGTGCAGGCAACTGGAATGCTCTCTCTGCGACGACCTTCCTGGCACCGTCAAGGAGTGAGTCACCCATTTTGGACATGCCGCCGCCTACGACAATCATCTCCGGGTTGAATATGTTGATCAGATTCACCAGTCCTACACCCAGGTAACCAGCGGCTTTGGCGATAATCGCCTTGGCGACAGCATCTCCCCTCTGAGCCGCAGCCGACACCGTCTGAGCTGTTACGTTTTGCAGTTCACCCTCAGCCAGTTCGAGGATGCAGGTCTTGGCCCCGCTGGAGATCAGTCTCTGTGCTTCTCTGGCCACTGCTTTGCCGGACGCGAGCGTCTCCAGGCAGCCAATGTTGCCGCAGGTGCAACGCAGGCCGTTGATGTCAATAGTGGTGTGCCCAATCTCGCCGGCACTGCCGCAGGCCCCACCGTAGAGCTTGCCGTTAATGATTATCCCTCCACCGATGCCTGTGCTGACTGTGATGTAGATCAGATTGTTCACGCCCCTCCCGGCGCCATAAGCGTGTTCACCCAGAGCCGCGGCGCTGGCGTCGTTCAGGACAACGGTGCGGATTCCTGTCGCTTTCTCCACTATGTCTTTCAGAGGGACGTCACGCCAGCCGGGAAGGTTGGGTGATGCAGTCACTATCCCTCTGGCTGAGTCGATGGCACCGGCCGCTGCTATGGCTATGCTGGACAGGGACGAAGATGTGAGGCCGGTGTTCCCAGTCAGGTCGTCAATGGTCTCCAGCATCCGTCGGATGACCGCTTCTGGCCCTTCGTCGGCCAGGGTAAGCTTGTATTGGCGCGAGACGATCCCGCCTGTTGAAGAGACTAAGGCAGCCACGAATTTCGTGCCGCCGAGATCCATGGCCAGAATGAGGTTCTCCTTGATTGGCGCTGTCATGATCGTACTCGAATTATAACCGTCAGGGTGCCGCCCATCAACGTTGGGGGATTGCGGTGATTCCCGATTGAGCAGGCTGTCACGTCAGTCCTGGCTGTTCGCCTGCGCTTGCTCGACGATGACCGTAGCTCCAGACGCCACCTGATCCAGGAGCTTGGGGTTGCCTGCCACCCTTCCGATTATGGTGACGGGGCTCGCTGCCCGAATCTCGTTCTTGCGACTTGCCGGGGTGGGACCGAAGAAAATGCAGAGACAATTCCCATCCGGCCAGTAGCCCAGATCACCCATCTCAACGACCTCTTTCCCGCCTTCGATTTCGAGATACAGTGGTATGGGGAAGTAGATCTCCTTCCCCCACCTGTTCGCCTTGCCTGCGAGGGGCAGGATTTCACGGAGGGCTCTGGCTGTCTCTGTGTCGTTCAATTCAGCCTGCAAATGAATGTTGCCTGTTCGAATGATGATCTTGCACATAGAAGCTCACAATCGGTCGCATCCCTACGTCCACATGTCGCGGATTCGAGCACCAATATCGGTCCTGGCAGCAGGCAACTGCAAGTCCTGGGCAGTCTCCTCTGTTCCGCATGCCAGTTCGTCCATAGTCTGCCGCACCTCCGGAGTGAAGAAACGGCAGCACTGTGAATAGACGTGTCTGTCGGACAGCGCATTCGGTCGCTGGTAGTAGCGCAGCGGCCAGAGCACGTACAGGAAGTCACGGGATCGGGTCATGGCCACATAGGTCAACCGCAGTTCCTCCTCAATCTCTTCATCGTCACCGGTGGACATATCAGAGGGAAGACAGCCATCGGCCGCATGAATGATGTACACCGCGTCCCACTCCAGTCCTTTGGCTGAGTGAATGGTGGAAAGAACCAGCCAGTCCTCGTCTTTGAAGGGCGGTCCGGCAAGATCACTCGTGGATGCTGGAGGATCGAGAATCAGATCGGCCAGGAACTGGCGCCGGGAACTGTATCGAGCCGCCAACTCCCCCAGGTGCGCAATGTCGCTGGCCCGCGGCGCGGAATTCTCATAACTGCGCTCCAGTATCGGCTCGTAGAAGGCGCGGATTCGCTCGATCTGGGCGGAGGGATTCTCATCACCCATTGTAGCCAGGTCCTTCATCAGGAGGCCCAGCGCGGCCATTTCGCGCCGGGCAGCCGGGGGTGGCTGGTAACTTGTCAGGGCAGTGGGATCGTAGCCGCTGTCGACAACATGGGCAAAGATGGCCGTTGCCGTGGCAGGGCCCACGCCATGGAGCAACTGCAGGACGCGGAACCAGGCGATCTGGTCTCTGGGGTTCTCCGAGATCCGGAGGAAGCTGATCAGGTCTTTGACATGCGCGGCCTCCAGGAAGCGCAGTCCTCCGTACTTGTGAAATGGGATGTTCTTGCGGGCCAACGTCAATTCCAGTGAAGTGGAGTGAGAAGCAGCGCGAAAGAGGACAGCCTGCCGGTGCAACGGGATGCCCTGTTCGTAGTGCTCCAGGATCAGGCGAGTCAACTCTTCATCCTGGTGATGCTCGTCAACACAGGTGATAAGTCTGGGTCTCTGCCCTTCCCCACGCTCGGACCAGATTTCCTT
>JAFNFZ010000278.1 GCA_017885485.1 Chloroflexota bacterium | reverse complement strand
GCGGAATCTGCCGTGCCAGTTGCACCAAGAATGCAATAGTGCTCAATGAACGTTCCTCTGTACCCCTCGCAGCGCACGCATGGTGAGGGGATAGAAGGAACAGCGGCCCCTTGCATAACCTCAGCCCCCTATCCCTTCAGCCCCAGGTGGTCACAGGGGGCATCGGCAGTGACAGCGCTGTCATCAGCACGGCTGCCATTGTATCCCTTCATGGCTTCACCAGAGGCCGCAGGACAGCGATCCAGAGCCAGGGTATACCATCTCCTCCTCCCCCCTTGGATCCAAGTCGAGCCCGCGGTGGTATAATGTCACACAAGATAATCGACCGAGGCTCAGCAGTCATGGCAAAGACCAGTTGCGAAGCAGACAATGGCCAATCCACCATCCGTCCGCACCTTGGAATCGGGTGGCAGACCATTGTCGACCAAGCGCACGGTGAAGTGACAATGCAGTACAGGTTGTTCTGCCTGGGGCTGCCCTTCAAACGCAGGATTCCACATTCGGACGTGGTGCGAGTTGCGGCTATATCCAGGGAGTCATGGTGGAGCAGGGCTGGAGGCTATTTGGTTTTCCCAAGAAACCTGGCGTCGTCCGGAGTAGGCACGCGTGTTGACCGTACGCCGATGCCAACCAAAGGCTGGAGGTACGACATTCTGATGACGCTCAAGAGCGGCAAGACCATCAAGATTGAGACTGTTAAATCCCTCCATACTGCAAAGGAAATGGAGCTGCTGCTGCGAGCCATACTGGGACTTCCTGAAATCTACTGATCTCAAGGAAGTAGCCTGCCCTAAACCCTGCACGTCTCACCCCCACCAGCGCCTTGGAGAACCTCAGACCCCCTCTGTCTCCAAGCTGAGGTTGCGTGGTAAAATGTCGGCAAGGAATGGTCCTGTACAACCACTCCATGATACAAACGAAGGGGGATTGAAGAGATGGTCATCGACAGCCATTGTCATCTTATTGTAGAGGGATGGTACCCCGACGGTGTGATCCTTGGCATCTGCAGGGTGATGAAAGATGTTATGGGCAGGTCGACCGGAGTATACCTTGATGCAGCTGACCTTGCGGCTAGGTTCATGCCCATTCTGGTGGACACCACTGGAGAGAAGCTTGTGGCGACTATGGATGCTGCGGGGGTAGACAGGGCATGCATTTTTGGGATTGACTATGGATTAGCCACTGCAGAGGAATCCAAAGTACCTATCGAAGAACAGAACCGCACGATTGCAGAAGTGGTCCGTCGCTTCCCGGATCGCTTGACAGCATTCTTTGCCATCGATCCCCGGCGGCCCAATGGGTTGGAGATGTTCCAGAGAGCAGTTGAAGACTGGAAGATGCGTGGCCTCAAGCTGTATCCGCCTACGGGTTTCTTCCCCCACGATGCAGCGTGCTATCCCTACTACGAGAAATGCCTGGAATATGGAATACCAGTCCTCTTCCACACCGGGAGTCTGCCAGCGCCACTGAAGTCCCGTTTCGCCCAGCCTATGCACCTGGATGATGTGGCTGCCGACTTCCCCGATCTCCCCATTATCATGGCTCACGTGGGCATCCTGGCATGGGAGGAGGCGCTTGAGGTCGCGGCCGTCAAACCGAATGTGTATCTGGATTTCTCTGGCTGGCAAGGAACCTGCTTGAGGAATCCCTCAGAGTTCTACCGCATGCTAAGGAGGATGCTGAATGTGGTGGGTCCCTGGAGGGTCTTTTTTGGCAGTGATGGGCCGGTCCTTAATCCCCTCTTACCCCTAGACCGCTGGGTGCGGGCGATCAAGGATCCCGACCTCTCCTCTTGCTCTGATATCAGCTTCAGCAACGAGGAGAAGGCAATCATCCTCGGGAAAGCCTTCGCTCGCCTGATGAAACTGGAGTAGTCATATCCCCTTTGTATCCAAGCTGAGGTTGACAGGCTCAATGTCCTCGGTGCTATTATCATAATCGAATCCCACCTACACGTATCATAACAGCCCATTTCAGTAGCTGGTGGCGGCCTAGAGGGCCGTTTGGAGGGGAGGTGGTGCCTATGCCACATTCACAGCGACTTCTCACTTCCTTGGCCACAGTGAGGGTCGCCTTTCTGTAGCTGAGTGGCCAGACGGAATCGACGGATAAGGAGGGTAGAACTAGTGGGCAAGTACTTGATTCTCTGGGAAGTAGATTCGACGAGGGTGCCTGTGGATGCCAAGGAAAGAGGCACTGCTTGGCTTGCCATGGTCGAGATGGTCAAGGCGGATATGAAAAAGGGTTTCACCAAGGACTGGGGGACGTTTCCCGGGGAACTGAACGGATATGCCATTGACGAAGGCACTGAGGTACAGGTTATGAATGCTTTGCTGCCGTATGTCCCCTATGTCAAGTTCGAGGTTCGTCCCGTTGCTTCGCTGGCCCAGACGGAGGTGGCGATAAAGGCCTCAATGAAGTAGGAAAACCAAGCGGATGGCACTCAAAGGGTGGGCAGAGATGTCCACCCTTCTCCTATTCGCTGTCCCCTTTGTATCCAAGCTGAGGTTGGATGGTATAATGTCGCAGCGGACTCTCACTTGCCGCACCCATTCAAGTGAGCCTGAAAAGGAGGGGAAACCATGATCGGCAGCAAAGACAGCTACGCTTTGGTCACGGGGGCTTCCAGTGGCATTGGCTACGAACTGGCCAGGCTTTTTGCCAGGGATGGCAAGAACGTCGTGGTGGTGGCTAGGAGCAAGGACAAGCTAGAAGAATTGAAAGGGAATCTTGAGAAGGAACACGGCGCGAAGGTGAGGGTCTTGGTCAAGGACCTGTGTGACCCCAAAGCTCCACAGGAGACATTCTCTGAACTCGAAAGGGAAGGCATCAACGTCGATGTTCTCGTCAACAACGCTGGCTTTGCTGTCTATGGCATGTTCTCTGGCACAAACTGGCAGAAAGAAGCCGAAATGATTCAGGTGAACATCACTGCACTGACCCAGTTGACCAAGCTGTTCCTCAAGAAGATGTTGGAGAACAAGGCAGGCAAGATAATGAACATATCCTCTGTAGGGGGGTTCATTCCGGCTCCCTGGTACTCCATGTATCATGCCACCAAAGCCTATGTCCTGAGTTTCTCCGAGGCGCTGGCCAACGAGGTGAAGGGAACTGGAGTCAGCGTCACCTGTTTCTGTCCTGGTGTGACGAAGACCCTGTTCTATGAAAGGGCAAATGCAGAGAAGTCCAGGGCACTCAAGTCTAGAGTGCTGTCAACGGATGCTGCCACAGCTGCAAGGCTTGGTTACAAGGCACTGGCAAAGGGAAAGGTCACCGCAATCGCTGGCCTGCCAATGAGCTTGGCGGTTTTCTTTAGCAGGTTTGCGCCAAGGAGTCTGGTCACCAGAATGGCAAGAGCAACGGTTGCACCTACATGAATCGCCCAGACCAGAACGGTGCCATTTGAGAGTAGGGGCAATCATCCTGATTCAGCGAGCATCGCTCTCCTATCCCACAAGAGACCATGTGCCTTAAGAGTATCTTGGCAAGACCGACTTACGACTGGGATTGCGACCCACGATTGCCACCTCCTCCTCTTCTGAATGTGTGCCCAGTATTGAACACTGGCCGTCCTGCTGTCTTGAGACCTTAGTCCCTATTCTGGAGGGCAGGTCAGTCCCTCACGTTCGTTAGAGAAGAGTCGATTGTGCCTGAAGGGGCGAGTATGATAAACTCCCCGACGGGCTATTGGATGGGTCAAAGGCACAAATCCGCCTGAGGTCGGATATGAAGATGGTACCTTCGCCGCTTCGGCCTGGGCTCCACGACAGATGAACGATACCACGGCGGT
>JAFNFZ010000277.1:2115-2637 GCA_017885485.1 Chloroflexota bacterium | reverse complement strand
GAAGAGCACTACAATGTGGCCAGGGGTATTCAAAGGGTTTTGCAGAGGTACAAGGAGCTGCAGGACATCATTGCCATACTCGGCATTGAGGAGCTCTCGGAAGAAGACAAGCTCACTGTGGCTCGTGCTCGGCGTATCCAGAGGTTCCTCTCGCAACCCATGTCCGTTGCGGAGCCATACACCGGCAGGAAAGGCAAATACGTTCCCATCAAGGAGACCGTGCGGGGTTTCAAGGAGATTCTTGAGGGAAAGTATGATGCTCTACCGGAGCAGGCCTTTTTCATGGTGGGGGCAATAGAGGATGCCGTCGAAGAAGCGAAGCGTCTCGGAATGTAGTCATGGCTAGACTCAAGCTGGAGATTGTCACCGCGGAAAGCCCCGTGTATTCGGGAGAGGTGGATAGCGTTATTGCCCCTGGCGTCGTAGGGCAGTTCACCATCCTGCCGCATCACGCCGCGTTCATGACAATGCTCGAGCCAGGCGAACTCTGCGTCAGGCAGGAAGGTGAAGAGATCTTCATAG
>JAFNFZ010000277.1:0-2080 GCA_017885485.1 Chloroflexota bacterium | reverse complement strand
GGAGAAGAAGGGAGAGGAGGCCTGGCTAACGGTGCTCTGTGCTAGAGGATCTCGAGCTGAACTCTGGTACCTTCCCTGACGGCTGCCACCCTGAGTAGAGTGCGCATCGCCTGAGCAACTCTCCCCTGCTTACCGATGACCCTGCCTCGATCCTCTGGGGCTACTTCAAGCTTCAGAATGATGTTGTTGGCGGTGTTCTCTTCACTTACCCGCACAGCTTCAGGCGCTGTCACAATGGACTTCGCGATGTACTCCACCAACTCCTTCACGACTATTGCCCTCTAGCGTTACACCTGGGTGGCTTGGGCGCTCTTGGCATCCTGGGGCTGAGAGGCAACCCCCAGTTTCGAAAGCAGCCTGGCCACTGCCTGGCTTGGCTGGGCGCCCTGTCGAAGCCATCTAAGCGCCCGGTCCTTGTCAATGTGTACCGTTTCCGGGTCAGTCAAAGGGTCATAGTGGCCGATTCTCTCGATGTACGCACCATCTCTTGGTGTCTGAGAGTCCATCACCACCACCCTGTAGCTGGGTCTGCTCTTGGCTCCTACTCGCTGTAGTCTGATCTTCACCATAGTGTCTGCTATTATCAGGCGCGCCTCTCCAATTGTCAACTTGCGTCTGTGTGTCTTGCGTTGACAAAAGGCAGGTCACCGATTACGCTCTGTATCTGATGGTTGATTCGTCCGGACTCCAGGAGCATATCGGCGTCACCTTCAATGACTCGTCTTTGCTCCAGCAGGCCTTTGTCCACCGTTCGTACCTTAATGAGAACCCCGACTTCTCTCTGGGTTCGAACGAGCGCCTCGAATTCCTGGGCGATGCCCTCCTTGGCGTTGTCATCGCTGAGAGTCTCTATCGGCAGTCCGATGGCTTGGACGAAGGGGACATGACCAAGCTGAGGGCTGCTCTGGTGCGTCAGGATAGCCTGGCTCACCTGGCGTTGTCCCTGGATTTGGGTGACTATCTCTATCTAGGGCAGGGTGAAGAGAAGGGCGGAGGTCGTAAGAGGGCCAGAAATCTTGCCTGTGTGATGGAAGCATTGATAGGCGCTGTGTTTGTTGATCAGGGTTTCGAGGCTGCCAGAGACCTGGTTACCAGGCTGTTCAGTCGCAACGTGCGCAAGGTCATGGAGCAGGGGTTGGCCATAGACTACAAATCGAAGTTGCAGGAACTGGTTCAGGCTGATCGCCAGGAGAGGCCGATCTATCGTCTGGTTGAAGCAGCAGGACCGGACCACGACAAGACCTTCTGGGTCGAAGTGTCGGTCGGAGGTGAGTTCCTGGGCCGGGGATGTGGCAAAAGCAAGCAGGCTGCGGAGAAGGAAGCCGCCAAGCAGGCGCTGGAGAGATGGCGGTAATTGAGGATATCTTGGCCGGACGGGCTCACCCTCGTGCCTATGCGGACAGGTGCCGCAGAGCGAGCTTGATCTTGTCTTCCAGGGTGAGATCTGGAGAGTTGGGAAGAGCAGCCGCGGCTCTGGCTGCATCACCGGTGGAGTATCCTAGATTGGTCAGTGCTGCCACCACACTGGCGCTGTCCTCTGTGGGATAGGTGCCTATGATACCTCCCCAGCCCTTTTCCAGCTTGCTCTTCAGCTCCAACATCACACGACCGGCTGTCTTCTTGCCCACTCCTGGTATGTGAGTCAGAAGGTCAATATTGTCGCTCACAATAGCAGAAGCCAGTTCCTCCGGGCTCAGGTTGGAGAGCATCGCCAGTGCCAGCTTGGGGCCGATGCCGCTGACAGTGTTGAGCATCTTGAAGATGTCGAGTTCTTCTCGAGTGGCAAACCCATAAAGGACGATGGTGTCCTCCTTCCAGTGCAGATGCGTGTGGAGTTTCACTCTACCCCCCACAGAGCCGAGCTTGTTCAGGGTATTGCTTGAAGCATAGGCTTGAATGCTGATGCCGCCCACCCGGATGATGGCTGAGTCGGTGCTCAGTGACTCCAGCGCCCCTTCGATTCCGGCAATCATGGCTGTTGCTGAGCGCCTCGGGCTATGACACTCGCCAGTTGTCTCTCTCGAAGATGGCACAACGCCACGGCCAGGGCGTCAGTGGCGTCACTGGGATGCGAAGAGGG